>NZ_JBXBAV010000132.1:0-17291 GCF_056783245.1 Flavobacterium sp. TC780
ACGTATTGCTAAGGTTAATACATGCTCCTGTTGTTAGGGAGGCACACCTCCATGTTCTTAACTGAATCGGATGGATTTTCTTCTATAATTAATTTTGCTAATCCTTGTGGATTTCCAGCAAAATTCCTTAAATCATGAGAAATCATATAAATTAAATCTTGTTTCTCATTGATAAAACTTTCTGCTTCGTCAATAGATTCCTGAATATTACGCATTAACAATCCTGCTTCATCCTCATACTGAAATGGCAAAACAGGCAATTTTCGATGTGTTCTATATTCATTTAAAGCTTTTGACGCTACAATAATTGGTTTTATTAATTGATTAATAATCAAAAATGTAACTGCAGTAGCAAATAAGGTCATTAATAATGAGAAAATCAAAATTGAATTAGCAGAAATTGAATAATTACTATAAAGCACAAAAAATAAAATCCCGATTAACGGAATATGAATGCCTATAAAAGCAATAAACAGAAATTTAAATGCATAACTTTTCTTCAAAAAACTAATCTTCGACAACATGTGATACAACTTCATAAAAATAGTATAAGTTCCTGATTAAGCCGTAGAATTTGGGTATCTAGATAAAAACAAAGTTAACTTTTAAACACAAAAGAAATGTTAAATAAAAGAATTTGATAAAATATTTTCAAATTTAAATTTATAAAAGTTTACAAACCCTTATTTTTGCGCTATGGGAAGAAAAAATACAGACAAAGTTGTCTTTCATCAAATACAAGTCCTTGATGCTGGAGCAAAAGGCGTATCGGTAGCAAAAGCTCCCGACGGAAAAGTATCTTTATCCCGAACGTAGTTCCGGGAGATGTGGTAGATGTGCAAACTTTTAAAAAACGCAAAGCGTATTATGAAGGGAAAGCAGTAAAATTTCATGAACTATCAGAACATCGCATAGACCCAATTTGTGAACATTTTGGTGTTTGTGGAGGTTGTAAATGGCAAAACATGAAATACAGCCAACAGTTGTATTACAAACAAAATGAAGTTAAGAATCATTTACAACGCATAGGTAAAATTGAACTTCCAGAATTTGAAAACATTTTAGGTTCAGAGAAACAGTTCTTAGAAACAAAATGGAATTTTCATTTTCGAATAGCCGTTGGTTAACCGAAAAAGAAATTGATATACCTGAAGATTTAGGAAATCGTAATGCATTAGGATTTCATATTCCTAAAATGTGGGATAAAATTCTCGACATTAATAAATGTCATCTCCAAGAAGATCCTTCAAATGCAATTAGAAATGAAATCAGAGCTTTTGCTAACGAACATAACTTAGCCTTCTTTAACCCAAGAGAACATTCTGGTTTATTAAGAACATTTATGATTCGTACTGCTTCAACTGGAGAAATCATGGTATTGATTCAGTTTTTTGAAGAAGATAAAGCCAACAGAGAATTACTTTTGGATCATCTTTATGATAAATTTCCAGAAAAACATCGCTACAATATGTTGTAAACGGAAAAGCTAACGATACAATTTACGATCAGGATGTAAAGCTATATAAAGGTAGAAATTACATTCTGGAAGAAATGGAAGGTTTAAAATTTAGCATCAATGCAAAATGATTTTACCAAACCAATTCTGACCAAGCTTATGAGTTATACAAAATAACACGTGAATTTGCAGGTCTTTCTGGCAACGAAACAAGTTGACGCACGATACAGGTAACTCTGGAACAATAGCTCAATTCGTCTCTAAAAAGGCTAAAAAAGTAATTGGTGTAGAAAGTGTCCCTGAAGCAATTATAGATGCTAAAGCAAATGCTGAGCGCAATAACATTACCAATTGTGAGTTTTTTGTTGGAGACATGAAAGTGGTATTCAACGAAAGTTTTATTGCTAAACATGGTAAACCAGACGTTATTATCACCGACCCGCCTCGTGATGGAATGCACAAAGATGTAATTGAACAAATTATGAAAATTGCACCTCAAAAGGTTGTTTACGTAAGCTGTAACTCAGCTACACAAGCTCGTGATCTAGCACTAATGGACGAAAAATACAAAGTGACACGTGTACGCCCAGTAGATATGTTCCCACAGACACATCACGTAGAAAATGTTGTACTTTTGGAACTACGATAAGTTTTATTGAATAAAAACGTGTGAAGTATAAATCACAAACAGTAAATGAAAAAAATACTTTTTATAATAATCGTAATTGCCTTCACTTTTTCAGGATGTGAGAAAGATGATATTTGTGATCCCAATACTCCAACAACACCTCGATTGGTAATTTCCTTTTTTGATCGTACTAATTCAACTCCTAAGAATGTAACAAACTTAAAGGTAATTGGAGAAAAAATGAAAGAAGGCATTATCTTTAATGAGAATGCCCTTATTGAGTCGGACAAATATATTACTAATGGAAATAAGATTTCTATTCCACTTAAAACTAATGCTGAAAGTACAACTTATCGTTTTATATTAAATTATAATGACCCAAATCCAGCTTTAGTAAATGAGGATGTAATAAAATTTAACTACACGCATACAAATACCTTTGTATCAAGAGCATGTGGCTATAAAACTACATTTGTTTTAGACCGAGATTCTCCATTTATCCTAACCGATTCAGAGAATCTTGAAGGATTCTGGATGCAAGCTGTTTATGTACAAGAACCTAACATTGAATTTGAAAATGAAACACACATCAAAGTATATTTTTAGTTTTTGCCTTATGTTGTCTCTTTTTACGGTTCAAGCCCAAGAAACAACAGCTACTAAAACTACAATAACAAATAAAACGGAAACCAAACCTGTAAAACCTGCTCCTAAAAAAGTGGCCACACAGGAAGTTAAACAAGATAGTATACCAGTAAAAACTGATCGCTATGGAGTACGTTTTGGCGTTGATTTATATAAATTAACCCGCGGTTTATATGATTCCGATTATAAAGGAATCGAATTCACTGGAGATTATCGATTAACAAAGAAGTATTATCTAGCTGCCGAATTGGGCACCGAAAATAAAACTACTGATGATGACAGATTAAATTCAACAACAAAAGGAACTTATCTAAAAGCAGGATTCGATTATAATTTGTATGAAAACTGGCTTGATATGGAAAATATAATATCGGTAGGCTTACGCTATGGTTTTAGTACATTTAGTCAAGAATTAAACAACTACAAAATATACAATTCAGATCCCTACTGGGGAGAACTTCCTCCTGAGGTTTCTGGCAAAAAATTTAGTGGTTTATCTGCAAGCTGGTTAGAAGTAAATGCTGGAGTAAAAGCAAAAGTTTTTAATAATGTTTTTGTAGGTTTCAGTGTGCAGCTAAAAACATTGGTTTCAAACAAAAAACCAGACAACTTCGACAATCTTTATATTCCAGGATTCAACCGAACTTATGATGGTAATTTTGGAATTGGTTTCAACTATACCGTTTCTTACTTCATTCCTATTTACAAGAAAAAAATTGTAATCCCAGAAACAGAAGCAAAAAAATAATATAATCTTACAATTTGGTTATTCTATATAAATAACC
Organism: Flavobacterium sp. TC780; assembly: GCF_056783245.1. Classification (NCBI taxonomy): domain Bacteria; kingdom Pseudomonadati; phylum Bacteroidota; class Flavobacteriia; order Flavobacteriales; family Flavobacteriaceae; genus Flavobacterium; species Flavobacterium sp. TC780. The sequence continues at coordinate 3,515 of NZ_JBXBAV010000132.1, forward strand.
AAATTGTAAAATATAAGTTTGCACTACCCTATCTCTTTAATTCCTTTCATGAAAACCCATTTCATAAAAAGTTTTTCACCATCTTTAGTTTTAGCTGCTTGAAATTTTGGAGACAAAAGAGTTCCAATAACAAATGCTGTCATGGGAATCCAAAAACCAGTTAATCCTGTATATTTTTCCACCAAAAATCGCGCTAATATAAATAGTATTGCAAAACAGCCTAGCTGATATAAAAATGCTCTTACTTGTAATTTTGTCATTTTTGTTAAGTTACTGAGATTCTGAGGCTCTAAGATTCTGAGCTAAAAACTCAGTAACTTAGTATCTTAGCCACTTTAGAACCTATAATTATTATTCTGTTACTTGAAACTTCGTTCTCTTACTTCCTTCGTACATTTCGTATTTTACCAATCTTGCTTCTAAACTCGCATTAAAAAGCTTAATTTTTCTAGACGGCTTAAGTCCAACAAACTTCAAAGCTTCGAGATTAGCAGTAATAAACCAAGCATTGGTTCCTGGATAATTCTTCTTTAATGTATCGCCAATATTTTTATAGAACTCCTCCATATGAATATCCAAACGCTCATCATACGGTGGATTGAATACCATATGCAAAGTCCCTTGTGTCGTTTTTTCAGTATCAAAAAAGTTATTCTCTTCGATAAAGATGTAATCTTCTAGGTTTGCATTCTTAATATTATCTTTGGCTTTGCTTACTGCACTTGGTGCTTTATCAAACCCTTTTATTGTATAATGAAACTCCTTCGTTTTTTTCATCAAACTGCTTACAATCTGATCGAATAAATCATTATCCCAATCGTTCCATTTTTCAAAAGCAAACTCTTTTCTGTTAATATTCGCAGGAATATTACAAGCAATCATAGCTGCTTCAGCAAGAAAAGTTCCAGAACCACACATAGGATCAAGAAAATGACCTTGCCCTTCCCATCCAGATAACAACAAAATTCCTGCTGCTAAAACTTCATTTATAGGAGCTATGTTTGTAGCCGTTCTATAGCCACGTTGATGCAATGAATTCCCAGAAGTATCTAAAGCAACCGAAACTTGATCTTTATCAATATGTACATTTATTCTTAAATCAGGATGCGCTTTATCAATACTAGGACGTTGTCCTGTACGTTCTCTAAACTGATCCACAATAGCATCTTTACACTTTTGAGAAACAAACTCTGAGTGATTAAAATGTTCTGAATGCACTGTTGCATCAATCACAAAAGTCTGATTGGCATTTATAAGTTTAGACCAGTTTACACCCGAAATACCTTTATATAGTGCTTGTTCATTATTAGCTCTAAAAAAGTAAATTGGTTTTAGCACTTTCAATGCAGTACGCAATGATAAGTTAGCCTTATACATAAACCCTTTATCACCTTTAAAACTTACCATTCTTACACCTTGCTCAACATCCTGTGCTCCTAGCAATTGTAATTCTTTTGCTAAAATTTCTTCAAAGCCAAAAAAGGTTTTGGCTACCATTTTAAAATTATCTTCCATTTTTATATTTAAATTAAAACAGACCTATTTAAACAAAAATCAATCTGTAATAAAAAATTTCAATTTTACATAGCGACATTCTTCGTGTATCACTTGCGAAATAGTTATTTTTCAGCAAAAATACACTAAATTTGCGGGACTTGAATTAATTGAAAAAGAATAAATGTCTGAAGCACATCACTCATCTGCAACAAATCCAAATCAACCATCTGAAAACTGGTTCACATCTTGGTTCGATACGCCCTATTACCATATATTATATAAGGACAGAAATTATAGAGAAGCGCAAATTTTCATGGATAATCTTACGCACTATCTTAATCTTCCAGAAAAAGCCAAAGTACTTGATTTAGCATGCGGAAAAGGACGTCATTCTATTTATTTAAACCAATTAGGGTTTAATGTACTTGGAGCAGACTTATCCGAAAATAGCATTACCGAAGCAAGCAAAAACAGTAATGAAACGCTGCATTTTAAAGTGCACGACATGCGCGAACCCTTTGAGGAAAAATTTGATGCTATATTTAATTTATTTACCAGCTTTGGTTACTTTGAAAGCGATGACGATAATCTTACCACGCTAAAAGCAATAAAAGCAAGTTTAAGTGAATATGGTTTTGCTGTAATCGACTTTATGAATGTAACACAAGTAATAGAAACACTAGTTCCTGAAGAAGTAAAAACGGTCGATGGTATTGACTTTCACATCAAACGATATGTAGAAGATGGGCACATTTTTAAAGAAATAGACTTTGAAGACCAAGGTAAGAAATTCCATTTTACCGAAAAAGTAAAAGCCTTAACCCTAAAAGATTTTGAAGATCTAATGGAACAAGCAGGGATTTTCCTTTTAGATATATTTGGTGATTATAAACTAAAAAAGTTTCACAAAACCGATAGCGAACGATTAATCATGATTTTTAAGTAATTGACAAATTGTTTAGTCGATTAAACGATTAAACAAATCAACAATTAAACAAAAAAACAAATGAATTATTTATTACCCCTACTTTCTGTATTATTAGGATACATTATCGCATTGGTTTTAAAGCCAAAAGATAAGACCAATCTTAAGCTATTATTGGCATTTAGCGGATCATTTTTGCTATCGCTTACAGTAATGCATTTATTGCCGGAAGTTTACGAATCGCATAACCATAATATTGGATTATTTATAATGCTTGGGATTTTATTCCAAATCATACTTGAGTTTTTCTCCAAAGGAGCCGAACACGGGCATGTACATGGTCATGCAAAAATATCTCAAATCCCTTGGTTACTCTTCATTAGTTTATGCATACACGCATTTCTAGAAGGATTCCCTGTGAGCCATCATCACGATATCGCTATTGGTATTGCTATACATCACTTACCAATTGCAATAATACTTACGACCTTTTTTATTAATGCGCATCTTAACAAAAAAGCCATCTTTGCATTTATGATTACATTTGCAATCATGACACCGCTAGGAACAATAGCATCCGAATATTTACCGTTTTTAAATGATTACTTCACTGAAATTACAGCGATTGTAATCGGAATATTATTCCATATATCATCAACTATAATTTTTGAAAGCAGCGAAGGTCACAAATTTAATATTGCCAAAATTTCGATGATTATTTTCGGAATTGCATTGGCTTATTTTATATAATCTGGGCGTGTCCCTCTGGGTCGGGCTTTTGGCTATATCTTTTTTTTCGTTCCTCACAAAAAGGATGCCGCCTCAATCCCTCACGCAACTTAAAAATCAAAAAAATAACTCATTCTTTACACAATATACATTCTATTTTCCTACTCTATTTTTTTAACTAATTTGCTCTATTTCATGTGAATTGTTTAACACTTAGTAGGAAAAACTTTGTAACTTTGATGCTTTGTAACTTAGAACCTCAAAAAACAAAATGACATTTACAAAAATCACAGAGCAGTCCTCAAAATACGAACATCTGGAAAAAATGTCTGTACATGACTTACTGACTAACATTAATCAGGAAGACAAAACAGTTCCCTTTGCAGTAGAAAAAGCAATTCCACAAATAGAAGCTTTAGTAGCTCAAATCGTAACCAAACTAAAACATGGCGGACGATTATTTTATATTGGCGCAGGAACATCAGGTCGTTTAGCGATTGTAGATGCTTCAGAATGCCCTCCTACGTTTGGTGTTCCATTCGATTTAGTAAATGGAATCATTGCAGGTGGAGACAAAGCCATTCGCCAAGCCGTAGAAAATGCCGAAGATGATGCTAAACAAGCATGGATCGATCTACAAGCACATAATATTACCGAAAATGATGTTGTAATAGGTATTGCAGCCTCAGGAACTACTCCATACGTAATTGGAGGATTAGAGCGTTGCAATGAAAATAATATTATTACGGGATGTATAACATGCAATGCTGAAAGTCCGCTTTCGCAAACTGCACAATTTCCAATAGAAGTGGTCGTAGGGCCTGAATTTGTTACAGGAAGCTCCAGAATGAAAGCGGGAACCGCACAAAAATTGGTTCTTAATATGATTTCTACAGCTGCCATGATACAACTCGGAAAAGTAAAGGGAAACAAAATGGTCGATATGCAACTAAGCAACAGCAAATTAGTTGATCGAGGTGTTAAAATGATTATGGGTGAAATTCCAGTTTCATACGAACAAGCATCCGAACTATTGCATACCTATGGAAGTGTACGAAAAGCAATAGAGAATTATAACATCTAAAAAGTGACATGTATTTTGTAAAACATGGAACTGAAAATTAAAAAATATGGGAACAAACAAAGAGTTAATAGGAAAAGGAGTTAAATATTTATCGGGTTCTTTACCTCTATTATTTATTGGTCCTTCGGTAATATACAATGCGTTTATGAACAAGCAAAACGTTTGGCATTACTTGGTTCTTGCTATTGGCATCATTGCCTGTTTAGCCGGAATGTATTTAATCTTTTATGGTTTAAAAACAATTATGCGAGGTCTATTTAATGACTAATTTCTTTAATTCAAATAAACACTAAAAGACTACAATGGATAGCTTAATTCATATTCAAAAAACATTCGATAAGGTTATCTATATTGATAAGAAAATAAACAATCGCGAATTTGAAGATTGTGTATTTAGAAATTGTGATTTCTCAAACAGTAATTTTGCCTACAATACTTTTTTAGATTGTGAATTTATCGATTGTAATTTATCGATGACAAGTTTAAAAGGAACAAGTTTAAAAAATGTAACCTTTAAGAACTGCAAACTCCTCGGAATTGCATTTAATGAATGTGAAGATTTTCTATTTCAGGTATATTTTGAAGAATCTGCTTTGGACTACGCTTCATTTTCGAATAAAAAAATGCCAAAAACAAAATTTATAAATTGTTCGATGAAAGAAACTACTTTTATTGGTACCAACTTAACAAGTTCTATTTTTGATAATTGTAATCTGGAAGGAGCCATTTTTAACGAAACACAATTGGCTAGCGTTAATTTTAAAACTGCTTATAATTTTAAAATTGACCCAGAATTTAATCCCATGAAAAAAGCACAATTCTCAACCGAAGGTGTCTTGGGGCTTTTGGATAAATATGACATTAAAATTGTATAATTATGAATGCATCCGAATCGTATTTAGAAAGTATAAAAAAACAGTTTTTATATTATAAAACCCTAGGTGAAAAAGCAATCGCACAACTCGAGCCCGAACAGCTTTTTGTTACTGTAAATGAAGATACAAATAGTATTGCTACTATAGTAAAACACCTCTCAGGTAACATGCTTTCGCGGTGGACCAATTTCCTTACAACAGATGGTGAAAAAGAATGGCGTAATCGGGATGACGAATTTGAAAATGACATACAATCAAAGGATGAAGTAATGGTTGCTTGGGAGAAAGGCTGGAAATGCCTTTTTGATGCTTTAAACAGCTTACAGCCCAACCAACTCTCAGACATTATATATATTAGAAACGAAGGGCATACTGTTATTGAAGCCATCAACAGACAATTAGCACATTATCCTTATCATGTGGGGCAAATTGTATTTTATGCCAAACAATTAAAAAATAGTAGCTGGCAAAGCCTATCAATTCCGAGAAAAGAATCGAATAACTACAATGCAATAAAATTTGCACAAGAGAAAGAAATTAAGAACTTTACAGACGAAGAACTTAAGAAACTAAAATAAACATACTCTATTTCTTTGTGTCTGTTCTGAGTAGCCCTGATTGAAACGAAAATCCTTTTTATTTTTTTCTTTAAAAAATAAAAAGATTGTAGTGAAAAGCAGGAAAAAGCTTCAAAAAATTAAATAAATCATTTATCATGAAAAAATTACTATTACTCCCTTTATTACTTATTGTTGCTTCTTGTTACAATGCCGAACACAATTGCAAGGATTTTAAAACTGGAAAATTCAAGTTTGAATTTGAAGTTGATGGAGTAAAAAAAACAACTCTTTTTGAACGAAAAGAGGATATTGAAATCGAAACTTTTGAAGGCAAAACCGATACTGCAACTATTCGTTGGGTAAGCGATTGCGAATATGTTCTACAAAAGAAACATCCAAAAAATAAAGCCGAAGAGAAAGCAATCGGAATGAAAATTTTAAGTACAACCAAAAATTCTTATACCTTTGAATTTGGAATGGTTGGTTCTAACCAAAAGCAACGTGGAACAGTTGTCCGAATAGATTAATTTTTATCCCTATTACCCCTTAATTAACACCTTTTTTAAATGGAAGTATTTTTAAATCCTGATGCATGGATTGCCTTATTGACACTGACTTTTCTTGAAATTATTTTAGGAATAGACAATATCATTTTTATATCGATAGTAACAGGCAAACTACCACCCGAAGAGCGTAAAAAAGCGACTCGAATTGGTTTGTTTTTGGCCATGTTCATGCGTATTGCTCTATTAATGGGTATTTCGTATTTAATAGCAATGAAAGCAACGGTTTTTAGTATTAATTGGGGTTGGCTAAATGCCAATTTTACTGGGCAAGCTTTGATTTTATTAGGCGGTGGATTATTCTTAATTTATAAAAGTACCAAAGAAATAAGTGAAAAAGTAGATCATAAAGGCGAAGAGGAACAAACACTTAAAGGTGTTGCCAAAAAGTCTTTTTCGAATGTAATTGTACAAATTTTGCTAATCGATTTAATATTTTCTGTAGATTCTATCCTGACTGCTGTAGGAATGACAAATGGTGTTACAGGTGCTTTAACGATTATGATTACTGCCGTTATTATTTCGGTGATGGTAATGATGCTGTTTGCAGTTCCTGTTGGAAATTTTGTAAATGCAAACCCTTCTATACAGATTCTAGGATTAGCCTTTTTAATCTTAATTGGATTTATGCTAATCACCGAAAGTATGCACCTATCTAATGCATCTCTAGTAGGAGAACATATAGGCGCAGTACCAAAAGGATACTTGTATTTTGCTATATCATTCTCATTGGCTGTAGAGTTTATTAATATGAAAATGAGAAAACGATCAAAATCATAACATCAGGTTTTTATAATCAAAAAGCGCTAAGGTAATCTTAGCGCTTTTTGATTTTTTTAAAGAACTACTCAAGCAAAAACCGCTAAGTTTAACAGGTTTTATCGTTTTATTCTCATAGTACACAAACTAAAAGCTAGTTTTATAGGGAAAACATTAGAGAGTTATTGATTTTGAATTATCGATAGATATTTTTATTTTCAAAAGTATAATTTATAGCATTACTATTTAAATCTTCTAACAGTCTCATTTGTGAATTAGTTTCATTTAAATAAATTTCATTTTCATTTTCTTTAGAAATTAAAATCCCATCTATTTCTACATCAATTACATTTATAGGATTTTCATATGCATTATAAATTAATTTTAAATCCTCTTTAAAAATTAATAAGATACTTTCTAAACCAACTATCATTTCTTGAATAGCTTTTTCTTCAACATCAAATTCATCTAAATTCTCAAAATCCTCATTATCAAAATTTATAATACTTTTTACACTTTCATCATTCAATATATCATCAAAATTATTATTTATTTTATCATTAACAAAATTCTCATATATATTTTTATAACTCTTCTCAATATTAGCATATAAAAAAAGTAATTTTTATTTTTTACTTCTCAAATACATAATTCATAAATCACAAATCTGAAAACAAAAGATCTTTAATCTCAATAAAATGATACTTTTCCTTTTACAAATAATATATATTCTTGATGTTTCATTTTAAATTACTAATTACACAAAATGGTTTTTACAATTATTATACATTTCATTTTCCTGTTTAGATGCCCAAATAATACATTATGAGCCTCTTAAGCTTTTTGGATAATTGTTCACTAAAAACAATAGAATTTAATCCAAATATATCAACATAATAATTACAATCATGATCATATTCATAAAAATTTAGATTATTTCCTGCAAGTCTAATTGGGTCTTGACTCAAATATAAACCAGTTTCAGAACTATAATAACGATATCTATTATAATATAAACCTGTCTAACATTTTCATATTGTCCAAGCTGCCTAAAAAGGAATAAAACTTCTATCTCCTCTTAAATCTTTTACCTCCCATAAATATCTATAATCGGTTTCCCATACTAACTCTCCAAGCTCACTGTAAACCTGCACTGGACGACCAATATGATTGGCTAATTATAGGAAATTTTCAAAGAACTTTTTACTAAACAAAACCCTGCTAATTTAGCGGGTTTTCTTATTAAGTCTATTTAATTCACTTTCACAAACAAAATCCTCACAACAGAAAAATTGCTTTTATATTTAGTTGATGTTAGTATTTCTAGATAGAATTTTTAAATCATCTTTTTTATTGTGTTTTATCAAATCCAATGCGTGTAATTGTATTTTATATTCATTTTCAAAGATTTGATCTAAAAAATCATCTAAATCATTATCATCACCATTCATAACTTTAAAAAAATATTCAGACTTTAATTGATTAAGAATTTCTAAATCATTCTCAGAACAGTTATAGATAAATCATCACTCTTTTCTAATTCAAAGTTTAATAAATAATCTAATCCTTGAGAAACTAATGAGTAGTATATATTTGGTATATTATTGTCATAATATTCACACTCAAAATTAAAGAATAACATATATTTATTTTATTTTTAATTTCAGAAACTGAAGGATTATCTGTTTCTTTTAAGAATTGATATAGAGTCTTTAAAGTTATAAAAGCTGTTCCTTTTCTATATTTTTATCGGCTTCACTTATATCAACATTTAAATCAACATCTTTATATAAACTTGATTATTCTGTCTAAACAAAAAAAGCAATTCTTTTTTTTCCTCAAAGTTTAACAAACTTATTGATTCTTGTACTAGTTTATTTTCTGCCATTAATACAATAAATCAATATTTAAAAGCGGTATTGTTTCTTTATATTCAATTCCATCTCTGTAAATTAAAAAAGAAATTATAATTTTTCTCTCATCTTTATCTTCAAGATAAAAAGGTTCTATACAGGCATAGTTTCCTTTTCCATGTACAGCAATTGTTAGCCAATTTTTACTTAAACAAGATGGCCAATTCCAAATTTATGGCACTCCTAATCATACTCAATTGATTAAAACTTTCATCTAAATGATAAATACCTTTTCTATTAAACGGCTTTCCTAATAATTTCTTTGTTATTTCTAAATTTTCTGTACTATATATTGGATAAATGTACGGATTAATTCCCCAAACAATCATAATCGTTCCACTAGAAAATAATTTATCAATTATTTCCGAATTTACAAACTCTTCTATCAAATCCAGCTCTACATCGCCATATTCTTCTAAAACAATTTTTTTCATCTTTTCAATATTCACCAGAATAAAACCGAACGACTATATCCGTCTAAATATTTTTTTATATTTAAAATTGGCGCCTTTGTATTTTTATTTGCTCTAAAACTTATCATGACTGTTACCATTTCTACTGGAACAGGAATACTTGCAAAACTCCATAATTATTTACTGCCTTATCTAAAAAAATTTTAGCAGTAAAACACGTCTCTTCCCCTGAAAAATTCAAACTAATATCTTCTGATAACAAATTATCAAAAGCTCTTAATTTAAAACTTTTGAACCTTTATTAATTGCTAAATTTTCAAAATTAATATCGAATAATTTCTCTCCAAATACTGAATCTGGAAAATTACCATCTGATTCTTCAATATTAAAAATATATTTTATATTATACTGACTCTTTAAATTAGTACTAGATGTCAATATATAAACTTCTTCATCAATAATTATAGATAAATTATCAATTACATTGCTACTTCCTCTGTTTACAATAACTTGCATTTTATAATTTTAATTACATTTAATTTTAAAACCCTGTTCTTCAGCCCACTTCTTAGTTAATTCCCAAGCTTCTTTTGGTGTTACATTAGCTTTTATCAATTTTCCTTTTGTACCATCAGCATCAATCAAATGTAGATCACCTTTGTAAGCTTGCATATCTGGGTTATTATAATGTTTCTCTAAAGTTCCTAACCATTGATCATTTGATAAACCTGCACTTTTTATTTGATCAGATTTAACTAAAGGTTTGGTATCTCCACCAATACCATTATATCCATGCGTTGCACTATGGTTATCTCCTGTAAATTGAGAATCATCCCAATATAAACTGGGCACACCTGTCTGACTATTAAATGGTTGTACCCCTAAGTCTGTTGCTGCTTTATGTGGACATACATATGTCCTTGATTAACAGGATTCCCTAAAGGCATTAATCGAAAAGGATCTACCCAACCATTACTATCATGAATATATTTATAAAGTTCTTCCCTCCCATTAATCCAATTGGATCTTGACTAATATACATTCCCGCATCAGGGTTATAATAGCCGAAAACGATTATAATAAAGCCTCGTTTCTACATCTTATACTGCCCCAACTGCCTAAAAGGAATAAAACTCCTATCTCCTTTTAAATCTTTTAAACCTCCATAAATATCATAATCGGTTTCCCAAAAAGTTGGCCTGTTTCTAATAAACATGTATTGGTCTACCAATATAATCATTGATTATAGAAAAAATTTAAAAGAACTATTTACTAAACAAAACCCGCTAATTTAGCGGGTTTTTGTTGTTTTATGTTTTGAGCCTTCATATTTATAATAGCTTCTGACTACAAGATGATTAAAACAATAAAAAAACTAAACACAACATTTAATATTAACTTAATTCAAATCTTTTTTTGCATACTTAGAAAAGACTTCATCATCTAATAATGAATTTAATATTTTTGTTTTCTCTGCTTGGTCTTTAATTTTTAGAATAGCAGAATATGCATTATGTTTTATGTCAATATCTTCCTCTTTAGACAATACAATTTTTCTAATATAATTTTTAATTTCAATACTATTATTAATTAAATTTCTTGAAGCAATAAATGCATAATTTTTCACATCATAATCATTTTCATTTTTTAGTAAATTGATAACTACATCACATAATCTATCTAATATTATTTCAGGAATATCAGCTATCTCTATAACTTTAAAAGCCTCAATTCTAGCTAAATCATATTCATTTTCGTCTTGTATCACTTCTAAAATCAAATCCCATTTATCTTCATAATCATCAAAATTAAGACTATTTATTAATTCAACTTTCTCATCATCATATTGCGATTTATATATTTCTTTTATTTTCATAATTTTTAATTTTATTTAAAATACATCTAGTTTCCATTTAATTTTTGTTACATCATCTGCCATTTCGGAAATTTCTCTTGAAATTCTATCAGCTTGACCACCTAGAATAGAATTCTCTCTAGATCCTCCAGGTATTTTTGACACATCTTTAGGTAACCCTCCTGTTTTCATATCTGGAGTATGTGCCCAAATTTTTCCTTGACCAGCAGAACCTAAAGATTTAGTATATGCTCTACCTTCTTTTTCTAAATCAGGTCCATAGTTCGCTACTCTATCTTTTAAAGCTTGAAGTCCCTCTTCTTTAATAACTTTATTCATGGCTTTTATTTGCTCTCTAATTTGCCTTTTTAATTCTTTTAAATCAGTTGTCTTCCCAGGTTTTGTTTTATGTCTAAATGTCAACGTACATTCTGCTAATCCAAATGGATCCACCCAACTATTACTATCCCCTATATAATTATAAAACTCAAACTCTCCAGAAGCCAAACCAATTGGATCCTGACTGATCTACCGTCCTTCCTCAGGGTCATAGTACCTAAAACGATTATAGGCAAGTCTTCTCTCTACTGTACTTTCAATAAATTACCAGAACTTATTAATGTACAACTTCAAAAGTAGCTTATTTTTCTTTCAAATAAAAAAACGCAACAATTAACACAATAAAAATTGACTTTTATATAAAACAACAAAACCCCGATTTCTCAGGGTTTTGTGTTTTTAATTACTTTGCGTGCACAAGCTAGAAGCTTACTCCAACAGAGAATAAATCTTATTTTAATAAATTACACTTAACTTACCTGTATTTTATCGAAAATTAAAAACTCTGATGCTTTTTCTATTTTTAGTAATTGGCTTTTCAATTTATCATTTACAATGCAATAAAACTCACCATATTCATCCCAGCCTGACAGGAAGAACCCGTCAAGATTGTTTGGAATTTTAGTTCTATCTAAAACAAGTGTACTGAAAAAATCAAATTCCGCTCTAACTGAATTAATATAATCAACACAATTTATAACGTTAGTAAAGTTCATTAATTTGTAATCGTTTTGAAACTTACCATCTATTTTTATTGTTGTAAACTCTAAACCTTTTATATCTTCAAATAATTTTTCATCTAAGATAGAATCTTTAATAAACAGTATATTCTGTATTCTATCAAAATTAGGAGCTGTCGTTTTAGTAAACTCATTCTCTTTCAATACAACTCCCTGGCGTATTTATAGCTTGAATTTTTAAATTGTTTACTTTGTTTCCTATGTTGTATATCAAATGAAATTCTACTTCTTTATTTCTATATAAAAAATATTCCCCAAAAGTAAAGTACTTTTTCCAAACTTTATTTTCTTCATTGATTCTTAAATCATAATAATTCATATCAATATGTTTTAGTAATAATTTTATTCATTTCACTACCAACTTGAGTACATTCAGTTTTCATTTTAACAAGTTCAGCTTCAAAACCAGCATCACCTCCCTTTTTACCTGCTTTAGTCAATCTTATCATAAATTTTCTTATGAAAATTTTTCTCCGAATGTGGCCCTTTATGGCCTACTACATCTACTTTATTTCGCGGGTCATTTAGAACATCTTTACGCTCTCTGCCATTTTTAAATTTACCAAATCCATGTTTTCTAAAAAGTTTTCGAAATCGAAAATCCCATTTTTTATCTTTATTAGTTGCAATATGATGGGTAGGAGCATAAGCCGATAGTCCTAAAACATCAATCCAACCGTTCGTATCCCCAACATAGTTATAAAATCCAAGTTCTCCACTTTGTAGCCCAATTGGATCCTGACTTATGTACCGTCCTTCCTCAGGATCATACTACCTAAAACGATTGTAAGCAAACCTTCTCTCAGCTGTACTTTCAATAAATTACCAAACCTTATTGCTGTACAACTTCAAAAATAGCTTATTTTTCTTTCCATAAAAATGCCCCCAGATAGTGTCTAACTTTTTGGGGGTAGTTCAGTTTTTTTTGTTATATTCTAATCACGCATATAACTAGCATTTATACTAGCTAAGATAAGCTGAATTACTTTTTACTCTCGTAATCTTTCAACAATTTATCATAATATTTCTCTAGCATTTTAATATTGTTTTTTCTATCTATTTTTCCGCTTTCAGTGTCTGTGTATGCTAACCAATCAAACAATAAATCTTGGAAAACGTACAATCCTAATTCAGTTAAATCACTTTCTTTTATTATAATATTATCATTAAATTTACCATCCCTATCAAAAGGAGGATTCAATAATAATTTTTTATCAAAAGAAAACTTCAGAAAGTTTGAGCAAATAGTAATAGTGCTATTTCGGTCTTTTTCACGTATTTGTGAATTCAACAAACTTGGAACATTTAATAATATTCGTTCTTTCATAATTATTTTATTCTTATTATTTTGGTTTGGACTTTTGATACATCAACTAAATCTCCATTTGCATTTTTTATATTAGTCCCTCCGTTGTTTCTAATTATTTCTTCTTTTATATTTTGGACAAGGCGTCGTCCTCCCAACAGGAGCACGTATTAACCTTAGCAATACGTAACTCAAACCGAGTAGTATATATAAAAATTT
>NZ_JBXBAV010000133.1:0-8977 GCF_056783245.1 Flavobacterium sp. TC780
ATCCCATGGTAACACCAGCACCTACTCGGACGAAAACCGCGAGCTGTCGAGCCAGATCTACCTGCGGCTGAAAGAAGCCGGGCACATCGACCAACGTTCGGTGACCCAGTATTTCGACCCGGAAAAGAAGATGTTCCTGGCCGACCGTTTCATCAAGGGCACCTAGGTGCTGGTGTTACCGTGGGAATGAATCCTTTAACCTTAGCAATACGTAATCAACCAGTAAACATAAACATTTATCGTTCAAAGGTTAATACATGCTCCTGTTGTTAGGGAGGCATACCTCTATGAATCCTTGCCCGTGTGTATCTAATGGATCAAACTCTTTCTTGAACGTTCCATCATCGAGTTTTGGCCTCATAAAACCTGTCTTGCCATCGTATACATTTTTATAGTTTGTTGCTCTTTTAGAGAACTCGTTATAGATATCTTCTTTTCCAAGCTTTTTGGCTGCTTGCGCAATTGCCCAATCATCATAGGCATATTCTAAGGTTTTGGATACTGATGAACCGTTTTTATCTTCAGGAACATATCCTTTTTTCATATAATACTCTAATCCGTCATAATAAGGGACTTTTGCTGTATTTACAGTGGCAAGAAGTGCTTTATCTACATCAAAATTAGTATTGCCTTTTACTATAGCGTCTGCAATAACCGAAACACTATGATACCCAATCATACACCAGTTTTCATTTCCATAATGTGACCATATGGGCAGCATTTTATGTACACTTTGGTCATAATGTGCTAACATGGAGTTAATCATATCTGAATTCCTTTTGGGCTGAACCAAATTAAACAACGGATGCAAAGCTCTGTAAGTATCCCACAATGAAAAACTTGTATAATTCTGAAATGTAGTTGCCTGATGAATATTACCATCTAATCCTTTATACTTCCCGTCAGTATCCATATATACTGTTGGCCCTAAGAAAGCATGGTACATTGCTGTATAGAAATTAACCATGTCTTCTTTTTGGATTGTTTGCACCTGAATTTTATTCAGCTCTTTATTCCAAACTTCTTGACTTTCTTTTTTAACTCTTTCAAAATCCCAATCTGGAATTTCTGTTTTCATATTAGCCAATGCGCCTTGGGTACTTACTGGAGAAATAGCAAATTTTATTTTAATTTTCTCATTTTCATTCGTATCAAAACCAAAGTATAATTTTAGGTTTGCTCCTGCCATTTCTGGAAAGTTTTTGGTTTGATCAAATCGCCCCCAAAAACCTTTGTACACATTTTTTTCAGGTGTAGCCTGTCCATAGCCTTTAATTGGCTTGCTAAAAGACATAGCAAAATATACTGTTCTAGTTCTTGCCCAGCCATTTGTTTGGCGATATCCTGTAATTAAAGTATCGTTCTCTACACGAACAAAAGTCCAAACGTTCTTTTTATCATAGTTATAAATTCCTGCTGTAAGATCTAAAATTATATGTGCCTGATCTGACTTTGGAAATGTATATTGGTGCATTCCAACTCTTGTTGTTGCAGTAAGTTCGGCTTTGATATTATGATCTTCTAAAAGAACACTATAATATGCTGGCTCGGCTTTCTCTGTTTTATGTGAGAATACTGATCGATATCCTGTTTCGGGATGGTTTGCAGTTCCTGGATTTAATTGTAATTTTCCTGTTGTAGGCATAATTAAAAAATCGCCTAAATCAGAATGTCCTGTACCACTAAAATGGGTATGACTAAACCCTACTATCGTTTTATCTTCGTATTGATATCCTGCACAATATTTGTAAACATCCTTATTATACTTACCATTTGTAGCATAAGGAATCGTATCAGTTTCTGGGCTTAACTGCACACTTCCAAAAGGTACTGTTGCGCCTGGATAAGTATGCCCCATCTTAGCAGTTCCTATCATTGGATCTACATATTGAACTAAATCTTTAAGTTTATTTGTTTTTTCCTGTGCGTTGATTCTATTGGAAGGAACCAACATTAAAACTGATAATCCAAGAAGGAAACTTTTGTAATTTACAATATTCATGGGCTTTTTGGGTTTATGGTTGTGGATTAATAGCACAAATCTATCTTACTAAAACGATTTAATAAAACTTTCAGTTTAGAAAATTACAATAAATATTGATTTCTTAAAAAAATACTTTACAAATCCTATCGATGAAATTTGATTCTGAGTTTTAATACTGTATTCACTTACTTTTTTAAAAAAATAAAGCTAAAAATGAATATCTTTGAGTAGTCAAACAGTATTTAAACTTATGAAAAAACTTGTCTTATTATTGGTTTTCTTTTACTCTATAATAGGTTTTTCGCAAACACTACAAAGCAAAATACTGAGCAAAACCGAAATAACTGAAAGAGATTTAGATGGAGGAAAATTCCCCATTTTTAAAGCCTATGAATATCAAGATAAAGGTGGAGTTTATGAGTTGACTTTAAATGAAAATCAAAAAGTTATTTCATCTAAAGATACGCTAAACACTAAAATCGAAGCTGTTTGCTATTTAAACGACCATGGAGGCTATCTAGTAAAATGGACTATAAATGATTTAGTTGAAAGTGCCGAAGTTGAAGAAACTTCTATTTGGTTTTGGACAAAATATTGCAGCACTCAAGACATAGATGAAGATGGATATATAGATCCTGTAATTGTTTATGGTACCAAAACTGATGATGATAGCATCAGACGTATAAAAATCATCACTGTTTACAAAGGCAAAAAATATGCAATACGCGCTGTAGAGTGCGACTTAGACTATTGCAGAAGTTTTAAAAAAGATAAAAACTGGAATTTACTACCTCAAAAAATAAAAACGTATATCGATAAATTACTTGCCAAAATTAGAAAAGAACAGCATGTATTATTGACAGATGGATAGCCACAAATTTTTCTAATTTACTTTGCGTGCTTTGCGGTTAATTTTTCTGCCACAAATTACACCAACAACTTATTTACAGCTTTTGTCTTAGATTTTCTTTTACCTCATCGAACCATTCTTCACGTAGAATACTCAATATAATTGAATCACGTCGTACATCACTGCCAAAGGTTGGCATATGGTTACGTAAAACTCCTTCGACTTTGCAACCGATACTTTTCATGGCTGCAATGCTTCGTTGATTATTATTATCTGCACGGAATTCTACTCGCTCCATTCCCAAGGTTTCGAAAGCAAATTGCAGTAATAAGTATTTACAATGCTTATTTAATCCTGTTCCTCTAAATGCTGAACCGTACCAAGTATATCCTAATTGTAGGGTTTTGAACGAAAGCTGTATATCGTAAAAACGAGTGCTTCCGGCGTATTTTCCAGATTTTTTATCAAAAACGATAAAAGGAAATTCGGTTTTATTATCTCTTGCTTTTAATGCAATAGTAATATAATTCTCTAGATTTTCTTTTCCGTTGGCACGAATTAACGAATACTCCCAAGTATTGGGCTCGTTGATAGAAATCTCTAATAAATTTTTGATGTCCGTTTTTTGTAAAGGACGCAACAAAACCAAATCATCTTCGAGTACTATATTCTCAGAAAAGTTAAAATCCATTTTGTTAAAAATAAGCTTTGTAGTTTATTTAAAATTTTGATTACTCATTCATATCGTCATACCGTTCTGGAACTTGCGGATCATAGAGTGGGCATTTAAATTCTTCTAATGCATTTACCAGAATATCCATTGCTTTTCCTTCGGTTCCGTAACAATCGATTCTGATGCTTTGCGGTGTAGTGATTACCTGAAAAGCTCCTTTTCCTTCTTTATTTTTCCAACTGTTGTCATCGACTTTCTTCCATTTAGAAAACAATGAACCTATCCTATTTAAGATTACAGTAACAGGAAGCTGCTCTAAACCTTCAACGTCTTGCTCTTCGATAAGTGCTTCGTAGACTTCGTGATGGTTTAAATAAATTCCTTCTGAGTATTTCCAAAAAAGTAATTCGTACATGATAACGTGATTTTTAGCCCCGATAGCAGCGACATCCTTTTTGGGCGGTGTTCGGCCTAAAAGATATAGCGGATAGCGGGTCCCGATAGCAATCGGGATAGCTCCTAAAAAAGCTAATTATTAATAAAAAGGTTCTGTTGTAATCTCCAGTATAAAAACCTTTGTAACTCAGAACCTTTGAACCTTCAAAAAATTAATACTCGAATGTACCGTATTCGCTAGTAATTGTCAGCTTTTTAATCGGATGCTTCTACTCTTCCTACGATTTGTGCATCGACATTGAATGATTTTGAAATCGCAATTATATCTTGTGCAATCGCCTCAGGAACGTATAATTCCATTCGGTGACCACAATTAAATACTTGATACATTTCTTTCCAATCTGTTTTAGATTGTTCCTGAATTAATTGAAACAATGGTGGAACTGGAAATAAATTATCTTTTATGATGTGTAAATTCTGTACAAAATGAAGGATTTTTGTTTGCGCACCTCCACTGCAATGTAC
The DNA here is from genome assembly GCF_056783245.1 of Flavobacterium sp. TC780. Taxonomy (NCBI): domain Bacteria; kingdom Pseudomonadati; phylum Bacteroidota; class Flavobacteriia; order Flavobacteriales; family Flavobacteriaceae; genus Flavobacterium; species Flavobacterium sp. TC780. Next base: position 4,429 of record NZ_JBXBAV010000133.1, read on the forward strand.
CATTCCGTGAATTTCTTCTGGTGTATACTTATCTAATATTTTTTTGATAATTGGTGCGTAAGTTCTCGTTGGAGAAAGTACCAATTGTCCAGCATCTATCGGGCTATTTTCGACAGCATCGGTCAATTTTACTTGTCCTGAATAAATTAATTCTTCGGGAACTGCTGCATCAAAACTTTCTGGATATTTGGTTGCTAAATATTTACCGAATACATCGTGACGTGCCGATGTTAATCCGTTGCTTCCCATTCCTCCATTATAGCTTTTTTCGTATGTTGACTGACCAAATGAGGCCAATCCTACAATTACATCGCCTGCTTTAATATTTGCATTGTCTACTACTTTTGAACGTTTCATACGTGCTGTTACTGTAGAATCTACAATTATTGTACGTACGATATCTCCAACATCGGCAGTTTCTCCTCCTGTTGAATGAATAGTTACTCCAAAAGTATCCAGCTCTTTTATCAGTTCTTCAGTTCCATTGATAATTGCTGAAATTACTTCGGCTGGAATTAGATTTTTATTTCTTCCGATTGTTGACGAAAGTAAGATATTATCTGTTGCTCCTACACATAATAAATCATCTATGTTCATGATTAATGCATCCTGTGCAATTCCTTTCCATACAGATATATCTCCTGTTTCTTTCCAATACATATAGGCCAAAGATGATTTTGTACCTGCACCATCGGCATGCATTATAAGACAATAATCTTGGTCTTGGGTTAAGTAGTCTGGAACAATTTTACAAAATGCTTGTGGAAACAGTCCTTTATCAATGTTTTTTATGGCGTTATGTACGTCTTCTTTAGATGCCGAAACTCCTCTTTGTGCGTACCTTTTGCTAGAATCTGAACTCATGAAATTAGTTTGTGTTGTTGATGTGGTGCAAAGATAACCAGTTTTTTTAATTGTTACGTTTTATGGCTGTCTGAAACATAAAAAAATCCGATAAGTTTGAGACTCTCATCGGATTTTTAGAAAAAAAGTGTTTGGAAATCTAGATCCATACCACGATTATTTCCATTCGGGCATTGATGCGTTTTGAAATAATGTAGTTCTTGATGAAGTAGAACCACTTGTATTATTGACACTAACTTTTTGTACGTTTTGAGCTGATATTCCGTCATTGGATGTATTTACAAATATGACTTCGGCTTCATTTGGTGAAAACTTCACGTCTAAATCGTTAAAACCATTCTGCTTTTGAGTTGTTAACTCTGTTGCTGCGTTGGTTGAACGGTTGTACATGAAAATTCGGGAATCTAATCTTCGATATGTTGAATTCTCGAAACCTGAAACGTCTCTTGTAAAAATTACTTTCTGATTATCTACCGAAATGTTTAATCCGCTTGTTGCTCCGCTTAAACCTGTTTGCACTGTATATAAAACTGTTCCTGACATATCTATTACATAAATTTCAACATTATATCCTGATCTGTCATTTACTTTTAATGCAATCTGACTGCCATCTTGGCTCCAATCACATTCGGATATAAATTTACCGTTTGGTGTTTGAAACAATTGAACAAGTCCTCCTCCATCTGAATCTATACGATATAATTTATCAAAATTTGGATAAATTATCTGACTTCCGTTTGTATTCCAACAATAATTTACAAACTCCATATTAAATCCTGCAACAGGTACATAATTTGTAACTTTAAATACTCCCGATCCGTCTGGGTTCATTGTATATATCTGGTTTTGAGAACCATCAGAGCTAATGTACGCAATTTTATTTACACTTAAGTTTTTTCTTGGCCTAAAACTATTAACATTTGCCGATGTTAATTGTAGTTGGTTTCCTGCTTCATCAGCAGTGTATATAACATTATTGTTATTTACTTTTTTAACATACAAAAATCTTGGATTTGGGAATGCTAAAGTTGTAAATGAATTGGTTACACTATTAGTTGGTTTATTAATTCCATCAGAAGCGGCTACTTGCCAATAGTATTTCGTACTATAACTTAAATCTTTAATTGCCAAAGTTGTTGTTTTAAGATCAGGATATATCTTAACCTCATCAGTCGTTCCGTTTTTTATAGTAACAGTATAGGTTAAAGTATCTGATTCTTTATCGGCAGCTGTCCATGTTAAATTTAAACTCAGCGCCTGATCTTTTGCGTTATCAACTGGAGCTGTTAGCACTGGAATATCTGGCGGTTTATTATTTGCAGTAGAAATTTCTAATTCAAATATAACTTGTACTGTAGCATCGGCAGTAACTTTTGCTGGTTCAAATCTGGCAATATAGCCATCTTTTTGAGCTTGAAAAGAATAATCTCCAACCAACACCCCTTCTAAAATAAAGTAACCGTCTTTATCTGTAAACACTGTACTTGTCGAAGGACTTGAGGATACACGCACATTTTCTATAGGCGTAAACGTTCCTGACTCGACGACTCTTCCTTTTACAGTTCCACTTGCTCCATCCTTCAATTGTTCTTCACTACAAGAAATCAAAAGAATAAAACACACTAAAATTCTTAATCCTATTTTCATTTGTAGATTTTATTTATTAGACTTTTATCAAGTTTATTCGATGTGATTTTTCGAATGAAATATTTTATTATCGTTAAGAAAATTTACATTCTCTTTTTTTTTATGATAGTTCTTTGGGAAATAATAGGTCACCCCTAAACCAAAACGCCAATAAAAAATCGTCTCTGACTCCGCTATCGACATAATCTATCATATCTGTAAAATTCACATTGTATTCTCCGTACACTTTTATACCAAGATTACTTGTTACTAAATACTCTAGTCCCCCTCCAAATTGAACTTTGCTATGAAAATTCTTGTATTTAGAATTGAATCCTAAACCTGCTCCTCCAAAAACAAAAGGCGTAAAAACATCATGAGGCAATATTGATAATTCTAAATTTAAATCCATCGTTACATAACCTGACATCTAACTTGTCTTTATTGCCGAGTTTGAAAACATTTGTAGAAGCACTAATATCAAAGCTGGGGGTAATAAAAACTTTTGCTGCACCTCTGGCCATTGGTTTTGCAACCGGATTAGCAGAATCGCCTTGGATATAAGTTGCTCCACCTCCGGAACCGGTTCCCAAAAACGTCCTCTTCTCTGTGAGGTTTCTTCCATAAAGTTGTGCTAAATCGGCTTCGCTTTTTTCATTATTCTAGCCAACAACAAAATTATCTACCTGAACTTGTGGTGCATCTATCTTCCCCTGAAAGCTGTACTTTAATCCCGTCTACAATAAGTCCCTCAACTGCTTTTTCGATAGCTTCAGTAACGGCCAATTGTATGGGTTCATTTCTGGTAAAACCTGTTTCAACTTCCAAAAGTCTGTTTAGGTTTACATATCGAAATAAATTAGCATCTACACTTTGTGATAAAATGGTTTTAGAAACATAAACGGTATTTAAAATTTTACCATTTGATGTTGAAACCAGTCTTAGATAGAGACTGTAACTCTATCTCTTGCTCCATATCTTACCGAAGCTCCTGCACCAAAATTAAATAGCACCAAAACCTCCTGTAATTATATTTGTGTCATAGGATATAATACCTCCTTCCAGCAAAACACCTGCAAATAAGAGAGGCGTTAATGGGGCTTCTTTTTCATTAGGTTTAGTAGAATACTCCTGCCTTGTAGACCTAATGATATTTCTTTCATTAAATAAATTTCCCAAGTTTTCACGTTCAATTGGAATAAACCATTTTGAGTCTTCAAGTGCTTTTATTAAAATAGAAGTAGCTCCTTGTGTAACTGCTGTACTAAATGTGCTTCCTTGTTCGATGGCTTTGTACTGTCCTGTTTGATCCTTAAATTTATACACCCCAACAACAATTTGTTCTTTAGGTTTAGGAATATTGGTTAATGCCGAGGTAGCAGGTGTATTCTCTCCATAAATAGCTTTTTGACTCCAAAAATGGTTGATTAAAATAGGCACCACAGCCAGAGAATAAAAGTAACCATTAGAACTACAAAAAGTGATTTTTGATTCATAAGTGATTCTTTATTAACTTATTACCGATAAAAATGCAAAAGATAGTATTAGGCAATAAAAAACATAAGCCTAATTGTTTTGAGGAACAATTACTTGTGTTTGTTCTCCTGTTTCATATCCAAGATATCTACAACTAGCCCCAAATTAGACGGGTAAACATCTACAGAGAGTGTTCCAAAACATATGATCCAGGTTTAATTCCTCCTCCTGTACCAGTACCAATACCAGTGCCCATTCCTGTGCCAAACTGATCTTCAAACAAAGAGTTTGAAAGTTTATTCAACAATTGGTTGTTAAGATTTTCTTTGAAACGTTGTAAATCTGATTTTTGTTCAAATCCGGTAAGTCTTATCTTCTTTGTAGTCATTTTGTGCTTGCGCCTAACTAAAGCAGCCAATTGTAGTTAAAAGTATCTCCCCCAAAAGCCGGGTTGATAGGCTTGTATGCTAAATCTTGCGCAACTGAAGTAAAACATATTCCTAGTAAACAAAATAGTAAAGTTATTGTCTTCATTTTGGTATTAGGTGCTGCCTCCCTAACAACAGGAGCATGTATTAACCTT
>NZ_JBXBAV010000134.1:0-6381 GCF_056783245.1 Flavobacterium sp. TC780
TACGTATTGCTAAGGTTAATACATGCTCCTGTTGTTAGGGAGGCAGCACCTAAACTATTGATGACGAAAAGCTTATAGAAGTTGCAAAAGCACTTGGAGTAAGTACTGAAGCTATAAAAAACTTTACTGAAGAAAATATGATTACTTATTTCAATAATTTTTATGACAATAGTTTTGCACATGGAATGACTAGTCCACATAATTGTACATTCAACCCATTAGATAAAGTTGTTGAGCTTTATGAACGTTTGGTTCAAGCAGAAAAAGAAAAGAATGAATATTTAGAAAAATTATTAAAAGAAAAATAAGATTTCAAGACATATTGGTTTCAATAAAAAATCCCAAGAAAATTCCTTGGGATTTTTTTTATATAAAATTCTTAAGAATAGTGAAGTATAAATTAAAATTATTTAGCCAAAGCCTCTTCTTGATTTATTATTATATCTCCATTATCTCTATCTAAAACTAGAGACTATTTAACCAAAAAACCTCTGAACGAAATTTCATAAAAACAAAACCTCTTTTCGAAACTTCAGAAAAAATAAAGAATCCAAAGAAAACTTAGAACCTTAACCACTCAGCATCTGAAACTTCTAAAAAAAGCCTTTGCCCCTTTAAAAAAACTACATTCCAGTTTAATTCCTTCAACAGGATCTAATTTGGAAGCAGAGATTGCAGGAAGAATTCCAGCTATCAAACCTATTAATGCAGCAAGTCCAGTTCCTAGAAGAATATTCCCCATTCCGAGAACAAACTCAAAATCCAGTGCTTGTAAGAATTACAGAAATTATCCAAACCAGAATTAACCCGATTGCCCCACCAATTACCGAAAGTATAATTGCTTGAACAAAAACTGAAACAAGATAAATTTATTTTTAGCTCCTAAAGATTTTTGAATTCCGATAAGGTTCGTTCGTTCTTTTACTGAAACAAACATAATATTTGCAATTCCAAAACCTCCAACAAGAAGAGAGAATCCACTTATTATCCAGCCCATCATATTCATCTGCCCTATAATACCATCTATAAAATCAGTAAACCCTGAGAATACATTAACAAAGAAATTATCAATTTGCCCTGCTTTTAATCCTCGAAAGGCTCTTAATTTCTGAGACACTTCAGCCTTATACGCATCCATATCAATCCCTTTTTCTGGTTTTAAAATAATTACTGGAGTCATTCCATCATTATTATCGCCATACATACGACGTAAAAAATTTGCTGGAAAATACACCGATGTATCATCACTATCTCCAAACAAACCTGCTCCCTGTTTTTTGATAACACCAATAACTGTAAAACGCTGCCCATACAAGCGAATGTTCTTTCCCATAGGTTCTGAATCCCCAAAAAGTCCTTCGGCGACATCATGTCCTAAAACAATAACTGGCGCCCCAGAATTTGATTCAGATTCATTATAAAAACGGCCTTCCTCGAAATCTAAACCTTGAATTTCCATAATTTCGTACTCAAACTGGAACTCTATATTTACATCACTTACCGTTTTTATCATATTTTAAACTCTCTCTTTTTACAAAAAGCTGGTATCCCGACTTGATTTGTATTTGTAAGTGAATTTTTTAAATAAGTATATTCATCATATTTTACATTGGGAAATTGCTCTCTTTTCCATTGCGGAATATCCGACGGCCCAAATGGAAATTTCATTAAATAAATAGTATTTTTATCTAAAACTACTTAAATCCTTAGTGATTTTTCTATTCAAAGAATCTACTGCTGCGAGTACAGCAATAATCGAAAAAATACCAATTGTAACACCCAGCAAAGATAACAATGTTCTAAGTTTGTTACTTCGCAAAGCATTCATCGCAAAACCAAAACTTTCTTTATAATAATCGAAAATAAAGCAGCATAGATTATAAATTTACATTAAAGTAAAATTCAATAAATTTTAGTCAAAAACCTAATAAAATTCACTCACTGATAGGTAGTTATTTTTAAGATAATGTTACATAAAATGTTGATTTTTATAATCAAAAAAAACTATTTTTGCACTTTTATAATCATAACTACACAATGAGCACAACAAAAACTATTCAATCAGCATTAATTTCAGTCTTTTCGAAAGAAGGTCTTGAACCTATTGTAAGAAAATTACACGAGCAAAAAGTAACCCTTTACTCAACTGGAGGAACAGAAGATTTTATTAAAAACTTAGGAATTCCTGTAGTTCCTGTTGAAGACATAACTTCATTTCCTGAAATTCTTGGTGGAAGAGTTAAAACCTTACACCCGAAAATTTTTGGCGGAATTTTAAACCGTCAAGACAACGAAAGCGATGTGCAACAAATGAAGGAGTTTGACATTCCTCAAATTGATTTAGTAATTGTTGATTTATATCCGTTTGAAAAAACGGTTGCTTCTGGCGCTAGCGAAACTGATATCATTGAAAAAATTGATATTGGTGGAATTTCATTAATTCGTGCTGCTGCAAAAAACTTTAAAGACACTGTTATTGTTGCATCAGTAAATGAATACAGCTTATTATTAGATTTAATTACGGAGCAAAACGGAGCAACTACTCTTGAAAATAGAAGATTACTTGCTACAAAAGCTTTCCACGTTTCATCTCATTACGATACTGCAATTTTTAATTATTTCAATACAGACGATACTATCTACAAAGAAAGTATTGCTGATGGACAGGTATTGCGTTACGGTGAAAATCCACATCAAAAAGGGTTCTTCTTTGGAGATTTTGACGCCATGTTCAAAAAGTTACATGGAAAAGAACTATCTTACAATAACTTACTTGATGTTGATGCTGCTGTTAACTTAATTGAAGAATTTAAAACTGACGGACCTACGTTTGCAATATTAAAACACAATAATGCTTGTGGATTAGCTACAAGAAAAACAATCAACGAAGCTTATTTGGCTGCTTTGGCTTGTGATCCAACATCTGCATTTGGAGGAGTTCGTAATTTCGAACACAAAAATTGATTTAGCTACAGCTCAAGAAATAAACAAATTATTTTGCGAAGTAGTAATCGCTCCAAGCTATGATAATGAAGCTATTACAGTTCTAGAAGAAAAGAAAAACAGAATTATATTGGTTCAAAATGAGGTAGAATTACCTACAAGACAAGTTAGAACTTGTTTGAATGGACTTTTAATTCAAGATAAAAATAACATTACCGACAATAAAGACCATCTAAAAACCGTTACAATTACAGCTCCTACAGAGCAAGAAGTAGAAGATTTAATATTCGCTTCAAAAATTTGTAAGAACACAAAATCGAATACAATCGTATTTGCAAAAAACGGAACTTTAATTTCATCTGGAACGGGACAAACCTCTCGAGTAGACGCTTTAGTTCAAGCAATTGACAAAGCAAAAGCATTTGGATTTGATTTAACTGGAGCTTCGATGGCAAGTGATGCTTTTTTCCCTTTTCCAGATTGTGTTGAATTAGCCAAAAAAGCAGGAATTACCGCTGTAATTCAGCCAGGTGGATCAATAAAAGACGAATTAAGCATAAATTATTGCAATGAAAATAAAGTTGCAATGGTATTTACAGGAACACGTCATTTTAAACATTAATTTGTTTAACTTTGTGCGTTACTAATTTATAACTTTTAAACCCCTAAAAAACTTATGGGATTTTTTGATTTCATGACCGAGGATATTGCGATAGACCTTGGTACCGCAAACACTTTAATCATACATAATGATAAAGTAGTTATTGACAGTCCTTCAATCGTGGCACGTGATAGAATATCAGGCAAAATCATTGCTGTTGGTAAGGAAGCCAATATGATGCAAGGTAAAACCCATGAAAACATAAAGACCATAAGGCCTCTTAAAGACGGAGTTATTGCCGACTTTGATGCTTCGGAAAAAATGATCAATATGTTCATCAAGAGTATTCCTGCATTAAAAAAGAGAATGTTTACTCCTGCTTTGCGTATGGTAGTATGTATTCCTTCTGGAATTACCGAAGTTGAGATGCGTGCTGTAAAAGAATCGTGTGAAAGAGTAAACGGTAAAGAAGTTTATTTGATTCATGAGCCAATGGCTGCGGCAATTGGTATTGGTATTGACATTATGCAACCTAAAGGAAACATGATTGTAGATATCGGTGGTGGAACTACTGAGATTGCTGTAATTGCATTAGGTGGAATTGTATGCGACAAATCAGTAAAAATTGCTGGTGACGTATTTACAAATGATATTGTTTATTATATGCGTACTCAACACAACTTGTTTGTTGGAGAAAGTACTGCAGAGAAAATAAAAATTCAAATTGGAGCAGCTATCGAAGATTTAGATGGGCCTCCAGAAGACATGTCAGTTCAAGGTAGAGATTTACTTACTGGGAAACCAAAACAAGTAGATGTATCTTACCGTGAAATTGCCAAAGCATTAGACAAGTCGATACAACGAATTGAAGATGCCGTAATGGAAACATTATCTCAAACACCTCCTGAATTAGCAGCTGATATATACAATACAGGTATTTATCTTGCAGGTGGAGGATCTATGTTAAGAGGTCTTGACAAAAGAATTTCACTAAAAACAGATTTACCTGTTTACATTGCTGAAGATCCATTAAGAGCAGTTGTTCGTGGTACTGGAATGGCACTAAAAAACATTGCAAAATTTAAAAGTATCTTAATCAAATAAGAGACTTAATTACTATATATTTCTTCAGAACTAAAACACACAAAACTTAGTTCTGAGGAAATTTTGAAACTTTAAGCATATCCTGAAACAAAATAACCAAGCAAGAAATGCAGCAAATATTTAATTTTATTATAAAAAACAGTAATCGGTTGCTGTTTTTGCTGCTTTTAGGTATTTCGTTGGTCTCTCTATTCAATCCCATTCTTTTCATAAAAGCAGAGTAATTAGTTCCGCTAATTTCTTAAGCGGTGGTGTTTATGAAAAAATAAACAGCATAAATGAGTATTTGAATTTAAGAAAAGAAAACGACGAATTGGTACTTGAAAACGCAAGACTAAAAAGTCTTTTGTTCAATGCCGAAGACACTACAAAATTACCTCTTCCAGACAGTATCAAAGGAGTTAAACCTGCCGACATTATTGTTTCGAAAGTGATACATAACTCATATAATGTACATGAAAACTACATTACAATTAACTCTGGCTCTAATGACGGGGTTAAACCTGATATGGGAGTAATTAACAGCTTAGGAATCATAGGTATTGTAGACAATACATCACCTAGATATGCAACTGTTGTTAGCATTCTTAATATCAAATCTCAGATTAACGCCAAAATAAAGAAATCAAATCATTTTGGTTCATTAATTTGGGACGGAAAAAGTACTGGCTTTGTTCAATTAATAGATGTTCCTAGATTAGCTTCTGTTCGAAGAGGAGATACAATTGTAACCGGCGGTCAGTCTGTAATTTTTCCTGAAAATATTGGAATTGGTACCGTTGAGAAGATATACACTTCAAAAAAGACAAATTATTATACTATCGATGTCAAATTATTTAATGACATGACGAATTTAGGACATGTATATATTATCAAAAGTAGAGATAGAGAAGAGATTATCAAACTAGAAAAAAGAGAAAAAGATGAATAGCGCTTTGTTAATCAATATTTCTCGATTTATCCTGCTATTGGCAATTCAAATTATTATTTTTAATAATATGAATTTTCTAGGCTATATAAGTCCGTTTCCATATATATTGTATATTATTCTATATCCTGTAAACGGAAACAAATCTGGACTTTTGGCATCGAGTTTTTTACTTGGCCTTGTAATGGACATGTTTTGTAATTCTGGAGGAATACATGCTACTGCTTGTCTAATTCTTGCCTATTACAGACCATATATATTTAAGTTTTCATTTGGTTTGAGTTACGAATATCAAACTATTAAACTAAATGATTCTTTAACTCCTGAGCGATTTTCATTCCTATTAGTATCCGTATTACTACATCACATAATATTGTTTACATTAGAAGCATTCCAGTTTAATTTCATTTTAGACATTTTACTACGAACTCTGTTCAGTACAATATTTACCATTATAACTTGTATCATAATAATATATCTTATTAAGCCCAACAGGAGATGAGAAAAATTCTGCTGCCCTCTTTAATAATCATTGCAGCATCTTTGCTGGTAATTCGCATATTCTATTTACAAATTATAGATGACTCATTTAAACTAAAATCTGAGAATAACGCTATAAAGATAAAATACGACTATCCTGAAAGAGGCTACATATATGACAGATACGGTAAATTATTAGTTGCCAATCAGGCTTCTTATGATATCATGGTTATCCCAAGAGAGATCAAAAACATTGATACTTTAGAGTTTTGCGAACTCTTAAATAGGTGCTGCCTCCCTAACAACAGGAGCATGTATTAACCTT
>NZ_JBXBAV010000135.1:0-33919 GCF_056783245.1 Flavobacterium sp. TC780
TACGTATTGCTAAGGTTAATACATGCTCCTGTTGTTAGGGAGGCAGCACCTTTGCTTTGTCTTCTACAATAATCAAAGCACGTGGTGATTCTTCATTTTTACCTGCCAATTGCTGAATAACATTCAATACAATCGTTGTTGATTTCCCACTTCCTTTTGGAGCAACAATAATACAATCTACTCCGCTCTTTAACGTAAAAAGTTTCCTGCTGCAATCGCATTAGCTTCGGTTAAACCGTTTTCAATTAATGCTTCCTGTAACTTTTCGTTTATTTTTTTTAGTTTCATCTTTTTAATGCTTTAAGCTTTAAGCAGTATGCTCAAGCAAAAATTATTTGTAATTTTCATTCGCTTAAAGCGTATAGCTTAAAGCCAGTTGCGCAAAGCATTTACTTGCTTGCGAACATTTTTACATCTGTTTCAGAAATTTCGCTTCCACCTAATATGATTAGGCGTTCTACAACGTTTCTTAATTCTCTTATGTTTCCTGTCCAATCATAATTGCAATAAATTGTATTGTTTGGCGAAAATAACTTAACAGCATTTCCTTGCTCTAATGCTATTTTTTAACAAAATGAGTAATCAAAGCAGGAATATCTTCTCTTCTATCATTCAAAGGCGGAACTTTTATCAAAATCACAGCCAAACGATGATATAAATTTCTCGGAAACGTCCTTCTGCAATTTCGATTTTTAAATCTTTGTTCGTTGCAGCAACCACACGAACATCTACTTTTATGTCTTTTTCAGCTCCTACTCTTGTAATCATGCTTTCTTGTAAAGCACGCAATACTTTGGCTTGAGCCGAAAGACTCATATCCCCAATTTCATCTAGAAATATGGTTCCTTTGTCAGCTGCTTCAAACTTACCTGCTCTGTCTTTTACAGCCGATGTAAAAGCACCTTTTACGTGTCCGAACAACTCACTTTCGATTAATTCGCTAGGAATCGCAGCACATTAATTTCAATTAAAGGATAATTAGAACGTCCGCTTTTTTCATGCAGTTGATGTGCAACCAGTTCTTTTCCTAATGGTTCCATTAGGCCCTGTAATTAAAACTCTTGCTTCAGTTTCAGCTACTTTATCAATCATAATTTTAATATGACTAATAGCTTCACTATCACCGATCATTTCATAATTCTTACTTACTTTTTTCTTTAAAATCTTATTTTCAACAACAAGCTTTTTTCTGTCCAAAGCATTACGGACTGTATTTAACAAACGATTTAAATCTGGCGGTTTTGATATATAATCAAATGCTCCTAAACGCATTGTATGAATTGCTGTTTCCATATCACCATGGCCAGAAATCATAACCATCGGAATCTCAGGTTTGATTTTCTTCACTTCTTCCAATACCTCAACACCATCCATTTTTGGCATTTTGATATCACACAAAACCAAATCGTAATCGTTATTTTTTATCTTTTCAAGTCCCGAAATACCATCTTCTGCTATCCTCCACCTGATAGCTATCATTTTCTTCTGATAGTATCTTGGTAAGTACTTACGAATAGCTGCTTCGTCTTCTATAATTAGTATTTTACTCATTTTTTTTTGAGGTTCTAAGTTGCAAAGGCACAAAGGTACAAAGTTTAAAATCTTTGTCGCTTTATAATCCCACAGCTTTATTATTATTTTAGTTTAACCACACTGGTAAAAAGAACAAAAGGCACAAAGCCTAAAGCCTTTGTCCCTTTGTTGCTCTATATCTTTTTTTAAGTTCTGAGGTTCTAAAGTTACTAAGATTCTAAGTATTGATTTAGGAAGATAAAAACTTAGCTACTCTAACTTAGAATTTTAGTAGCTTTAAAAAATTAGTATTTAAGCCATCTATATAATTCTTTCCATGTAGGTTTCTTACCATACATCAATATTCCTACGCGATAAATTTTGGCAGCAAACCAAACTACTGCAAAAAATGAAGCAAACAATAAAGTTACTGAAATAACTATTTGCCACCAAGGCACTCCAAATGGAAGTCGCATTAACATAACAATCGGTGAGGTTAGCGGTATCATCGAAAACACTACTGCAATAGTCCCATGCGGGTCATTCACCACAGTAAAGAAACCAATATAAACACTCAAAATCAAAGGCATAATAATAGGCAAAAGAAATTGCTGTGAATCAGTTTGATTATCAACTGCTGCACCAATAGCTGCATAAAAAGAACTATATAAAAAATAACCTCCTATGAAATAACCACAAATCCTATTAAGATACTTGCAATTGGCAAATTCCATAATTCATTGATATACATTTGTGCTGTTCCTATAAGTTCCTTTTGAGCTGCATGCATTAACTCTGGCGGAATCTTTGCCGTTGGACCAACATTTACACCAAAAAATGCTGATGCTGCAAACATTAAAGCAAATCCTATTACTGCCCAAATTAAAAACTGTAATAACCCAGCTAATGAAGTTCCGATTATCTTACCCATCATTAACTGAAAAGGTTTTACTGATGAAATAATAATCTCAATAATTCTATTGGTTTTTTCTTCGATTACACTTCGCATAACCATATTACCATAAATAACGATAAACATCATTATTAAGTAACCAAATGATCCTCCAATAGCAATTTTTATTTCGTTTAGCCCTTTTAAGCTTTCCTCTCCCGATGCTTTAGCAAGATGTATATTTACATTAGCCTGAGCATTTTTTATAGCTAATGTATCTAAATTTGCCTTTTGAAAATTAATTCGGGTAATCTCGTCTGCAATTGTATTTTGTGTGTTTTCTATAAAAGAGATACTCGGACTATTATTCGATATAAATTCGATTTTACTCTCTAAATCTTTTATTTTATCTGTTTTAGGAATCAAAAGCAATCCATCTAAACTTTCTTTAGCAATACTATCTTTTAAAGATTGTAATGGCACTTTTGATAAATCGAGATATCTGAATTCAATATTTTTCGCATTCTGCTTTGTAAACTGCGAAGCAAACAAACCCGTTTCGTCATGAATTGCAATACGTTTTGTTTCGGCTTTCATAGAACTTAAATATCCGATAAAAGCAGCTATCCCAACAAACAATAGCGGACTTAAAAAAGTCATTACAACAAATGACTTATTACGAACTTTAGAAATAAATTCTCTTTTTATAATTAATGATATAATACTCATTTTTTATTTTAGATTGTTAGATTTTTAGACTACTTAGACTTGCTTAGATTATTTGATTATTCATTTTTTTTGATTTCACTAGACTTTCTTGGGCTTATTAGATTTTAAGATTAATCTAAGTAGTCCAAAAATCCAAGCTAGTCTAACAATCTATTTCGTTACTGTTTGAATAAAAATATCGTTTACACTTGGAATTTTCTCAACAAAATGTGTCACTTGTCCGCGTTGTGTCAATATATTCAATAATTCATTTGGAGTGGCGTTATTTATTTGAATTTCTAGTTTTAATTCATCTCCTAATGATTTAAAATTTGCAGGTAAAACAGTGAATCTTTGCGTAATATCATACATCAAACCTTCGACGTTATTTGTCAATATACCAACCTCAAAACTATTTGTCTTAAATTGTCTTTTTACATCAACCAATTTTCCTTCAATTAGTTTATTCGATTTATGAATCAAAGCAATATGGTCACAAAGCTCCTCTACACTCTCCATTCGATGTGTCGAAAAAATAATTGTCGCCCCTTGTTCTTTTATGCCAAAATTTCATCTTTTATGACATTGGCATTAACGGGATCAAAACCTGAAAATGGCTCATCAAAAATCAACAATTTTGGTTTATGCAATACACAAACTACAAATTGGATCTTCTGTGCCATTCCTTTTGACAATTCCTGAACTTTTTTGTTCCACCATCCTTGTATCTCTAATCTATCAAACCAATATTCCAATTGTTTTTTAGCTTCGGCTTTAGACAATCCTTTCATCTGAGCCAAATACAAACATTGCTCTCCTACTTTCATAGAACTATACAAACCTCTTTCTTCAGGAAGATATCCAATATGTTGAACATGTTTTGGGTCTAATTTTTCGCCATCAAGAATTACCTCTCCACTATCTGGATAGGTAATCTGATTTATAATTCGTATAAGTGATGTTTTTCCTGCTCCATTGGGTCCTAACAGTCCGTAAATACTACCTTTAGGAACATTTAATGAAACTTCGTTAAGCGCAACATAATCGCCGTATTGTTTTACGACATTATGTACTTCGAGTAAGTTGCTCATGCTTTTTTTTTGGATTTACTAAGTCAATTTGGCCTTTTTGGCACCGCGTGTGTAAAAGTAAATAATTAGTAGCGAATACTTCATATTGTTACAAAAAAAACCCATCTTAAACAAAGTTTAAGATGGGTTTGTAAATTAATTATAACGTTTTATAAAAGATTAAGATTGTTTATGAAAACATATCTTTTACTTTTTCAAAAAATGATTTATCCGTTTTCTCAGGATGCGGGGTAAAATGTTCGTCATTTAAAGCATTTTCAAAGAACTGTTTTTGCTCTTTGCTTAATGTTTTTGGCGTCCAAACATTCACATGTACTAATAAATCTCCATTTCCGTATCCATTGATACTTGGAATTCCTTTTCCTTTCAATCTCAGAATTTTCCCAGACTGAATTCCTTCTTCTAATTTAATTCGTACTTTTCCGTTAATTGCTTCAATATCTTTTGAGATACCTAAAACAGCTTCTGGAAAACTTATATATAAATCGTAATGTAAATTTTCTCCTTCACGCTTCAGTAATTCGTGCTCAAGTTCTTCAATTGCAACAATTAAATCACCAGGTACGCTATTTCCTGGCGCATCGTTTCCTTTACCAGAAACTTTTAACTGCATTCCATCAACAACTCCTGCAGGAATTTTGATTGATACCGTTTCATCTTCTTGAACCATTCCTTGCGAATCTGCATTGGCAGGTTTTTTATCTAAAATCTGACCAGAACCTCCACAACTTGGACAAGTCGAAGCGGATTGCATTCTACCTAAAATAGTATTAGTCACACGCATTACCTGCCCTTGACCATTACATGTAGAACATGTTTTATAAGTAACCCCTTTGGCTTGAACCTTACGTTTTACTTTTACTTTTTTCTCAACACCATTTGCAATCTCTTCTAAAGTTAATTTAACTTTAATTCTAAGATTACTTCCTTTAGTACGACGAGGGCCTCCGCCACCGCCGCCGCCGAAACCACCAAATCCGCCTCCGAAGATGTCGCCAAACTGACTGAATATGTCATCCATATTCATGCCTCCATGTCCACCACCTCCAAAACCACCTGAACCATCAAAGGCTTGGTGCCCATATTGGTCGTATTTGGCTTTTTTATTAGGGTCGCTTAAAACTTCATATGCTTCTGCAGCCAATTTGAAGTTCTCTTCTGCCTCTTTATTATCCGGATTTTTATCTGGATGATATTTTAACGCACATTTACGGTACGCTTTTTTGATCTCGGCAGCATCCGCATTTTTTGAAATGCCTAATATTTCGTAAAAATCTTTTTTCATAATTATTTAAATTCCAAAAAACAAAACCCAATAAATAACTCAATTCTGAAGATTCAAAACTATCTATTTGGGGTTTGGGATTTATAATTTGTTATTTTAGTTTCCAATGACCACTTTAGGATAACGAATAATTTTGTCTCCTAATTTGTATCCTTTTTCAAGTACATCAACAATCTTACCTTTCAATTTATCTGAAGGCGCTGGAATTTGAGTAATTGCTTCAGCAAAATCCGCATTAAATGCATCACCTGCTCTTACTTCTACCTGCTCCAATCCTTTTGCTACTAATGTAGTTTTTAGCTTGTCGTAAATCAACTCTACTCCTTTTGCCAAAAGCTCATCATCCGATTTGTTGATTTCTACTAACGCTCTGTCAAAATCATCTAATACAGGAAGCATTGCTAACAACACCTCTTGATTAGCGGTTTTAAACAAATCCATTCTTTCTTTTGAAGTTCTTTTTTTGTAATTTTCAAATTCAGCAAACAACCTCAAAAATTTATCTTTTTCTTTGGCTAAGTCTTGAGCTAATTGTTCTTCTACACTTAATTCCTCAATAATAATTTGTTCGCCATTGGCATTATTCTCTAACGTTACGTCATCTATTTCTTGATCGATTTCTGTATTCTCCGTAGTCATATTACTTTTATTTTTAAAAATATTCTTAAACTTCATTTTTTTATTCTTTTCTATGGATTGCAAAAGTACTGCCAAATCTTATAAAATGTCAAATTGTCACCTTTTGACAAAATTACATTTTACTCAACGGCTAATTAACACATTTAAAGCATGCATATTCTCAAAAAATTAATATAATTTTAAGAAAATTGCAATCTAGAATAAATACATTTGAAGTAATTACAAATAAACAATTATTACCTATCAAAAATTGAATTTAAGGTTAGCTTCGGCTTTATAATAAATTATTAATTCAACTTTACCTTATATTAAAAAAGCTTCGCCTATTATTAGACGAAGCTTTTTTTATGTTTTACCTTTAGCCCTATGAAAGCCTCTGATAATTAATAACTATTGCTATTTAATATGTTTTTTTGCACGGGCGGAGGGATTCGAACCCCCATCAACGGTTTTGGAGACCGCTATTCTACCCTTGAACTACGCCCGTAACTTAAGGCCGCAAATTAAACGCTTTTTTTTCTTTTCTACCAATTATTTCTCGCAAATTTAAAAAAGATTTAAGCTGACAAACGCTAGAATTCACTAACACAATCACCTCCAGAACTTTGTAAATTTCACATTCTTTATTCAAAACAAAAACTTTACAAAATAACTGCAAAGGCCGCCAAGATTTTAAAAATATGATTGTATAAAAAACACAAAGTTCGCAAAGCTTTCTGTTGATCTGGCTTTGCGAACTTTGTATTTTCCTGAGTAAAATTAAATCATTGCATACTTTGTACTTAAACGCTTACGCTAATAAAGCTGCTTTCAATCCTTCTAAATCAACTGAAACCTGTTCGCCTGTTAATAAATTCTTAAGTGAGTACGAATTTGATTCTATTTCTTGTTCTCCTGCAATAACAGCAAAAGGAATCGCACGCTTATCAGCATGTTGAAACTGCTTTCCAACCTTTACATTATCTGGATACAACTCTACTTTTATATTCTCTTTTCTTAATTCCTGAATTGCTTTCAGCGCATAAAACGCTTCATTATCACCGTAGTTTATAAATAATGCTTTAGAAGTTGCTGCAACAGTTTCTGGAAACAATTGTAATTCTTCAAGTACCAAATAAATACGATCTAAGCCAAAAGAGATTCCAACACCACTCATATTCTTCAATCCAAAAATACCAGTTAAATCATCATATCTTCCACCACCACCGATAGAACCCATAGCAACAGTTTTTGGTGGAGCTATTTCAAAAATTGCTCCTGTATAATAGTTCAGTCCACGAGCAAGTGTAACATCCAAATCCAAAATTGCAGTAGACAAACCTAAATTTAAAACATTATCACATATAAATCGTAATTCTTCTACCCCTTTCATTCCTTCTTCAGAAGAAGCTAATAGATCTGAAAGCTGATTAATTTTATCCGAAATAGTACCTGTAAAACTAAATAATGGCTGAACTTTTACAAGTGCTTCTTCCGAAATTCCTTTCTCCATCATTTCTTTTTTCACACCATCTTCACCTATTTTATCAAGCTTATCCAGCGCTACTGTAAAATCAATTAATTTATCTGAAGCTCCAATAACCTCAGCAATTCCAGATAATATTTTTCGGTTATTTATTTTTATTGTCACACCACTTAAACCCAAAGAAGTAAAAACAGTATCATATAATTGTACCAATTCAACTTCTTGCCATAATGATTTAGAGCCAACCACATTGGCATCACATTGAAAAAACTCTCTGTAACGCCCTCTTTGAGGTCTGTCAGCTCTCCAAACTGGTTGAATTTGATACCTTTTAAAAGGAAATTCAATTTCGTTTTGGTGCTGCACCACATATCTCGCAAACGGAACTGTTAAGTCGTAACGCAATGCTTTCTCAGAAATTTTTCCTGTAAATTTATTCAACTCAATTCTTTCATTGATATCAATTTTTTCAGCAGAATTAACTTGTAGAGACTCTATAGATTCAGGTAATTCAATTTTGCTTTTATTGAAGAAAAAATTACCTGAGTTCAATATTTTAAAAATCAAACGATCACCTTCTTCACCATATTTCCCCATTAAAGTATCGGAATTCTCAAAAGATGGTGTTTCAATAGGTTGAAAACCAAACTTCTCAAAATTATTTTTTATGATTTGAATAATATATTGACGTTTTGACACCTCTGCAGGCGAAAAATCTCTTGTTCCTTGTGGAATACTTGGTTTCGAAGCCATTTCTCTTTGATATTTTTAGATTGCTGATTTTAGACTTTAGATTTACTTTCGAAATCTTAAATTCTAATTGAGTGCAAATATCTCATTTTTTAAAATAAATAATGACTCTTCTAAAACAAACTTGTAACAAAAATTGTATTTTCGTGACAAACTAGTATGATGCTAAAATTATTCAAAGAAAATATCCGAATTGCATTTGGTTCGATTCGAACACAATTATTACGAACGATTCTTACCGTTTTAATTATTGCAATTGGTATCACTGCTTTAGTTGGAATCCTAACTGTAGTTTCGGCTTTAGAAAACACTATTTCTACCGATTTTGCTTCTATGGGAGCAAATACCTTCAATATTAATCAGTATGAAAACGAAGTAAGAAACCGCGGCGGAAACGAAAGAGAAGTCATCAACCCTATTATTTCGTATCCCGAAGCTGTCGCTTTCAAAAACAAATTCAAGTATCCTTTTACCGAAACATCACTTTCATTTACAGCAACTTCTACCGCCGAAGTAAAATACCTATCCACTAAAACCGATCCCGAAATTAAAGTTATAGGTGTCGATGAGCATTTCATTGGTAACTCGGGTCTGGAAACTAGTATAGGAAGAACCTTCAATCAATTTGATATCGAAAACAATACCTATGTATGTATATTGGGTTCTGATTTCATGAAAGGATTACTAAAAGATGTAAATCCAATTGATAAAATTATTTCTATCCGCGGAGCACGTTTCAAAGTTATTGGTGTGTTAAAAGAAAAAGGATCTACATTTGGGAACAGTCAGGATTTACGCGTATTAATTCCTATACAAGTAGCCCGTTCTTTGTTTACTGCCCCAAATATAAACTATACCATAAGTGTAATGGTTTCTAAAAAAGAACTACTAGACCAAGCTATAGACAACGCAACAAGTACTATGCGTCGAGTTCGAAAATTAAGTCCAATGCGCGATAATAATTTTGGAGTAGTACGAAGCGATGACCTTATTAATCGCATCCTCAGTATCACACAATACCTTGGTTTGGCTTCATGGGCCATTAGTATCATTACTATTTTAGGCTCATCAATCGCCTTAATGAATATCATGATTGTATCCGTAACAGAGCGCACACGCGAAATCGGCGTTCGTAAAGCCCTAGGCGCTAAAAAGATAACTGTTGCTGTTCAGTTTTTCATCGAAACCTTACTCATCGGGCAATTAGGCGGATTGGTCGGAATTATTTTAGGAATCTTAATTGGCTACGGAATTTCATCGGCCATGGATTTTGTATTCGTAATTCCGTGGGTAGCAATCTTTGCCGCATTTGCTACAAGTTTTATTGTTGCTATAGTTTCTGGATTATACCCTGCAATAAAAGCATCCCAACTTGATCCTATTGAAGCTTTACGCTACGAATAATTCAGTTTACAGTCGCAGTCGCAGTATTTCCTCTAAGATTTCAAAGAAACTTGCAGGAAACTCTCATTTTACTTTTCACTTTTCACAAAACAAAAAATTTATTTCATACAAAAAATCATCCTATCATTATCATAAATATCCTTGCGTAATTCGATTTTTTTAAAGCCTAAATTTTCAAGTAATTCAACTGTCTCCTTCCCTAAATACTGATTGATTTCAAAGTAAAGACTTCCATTTTTTACTAAATTTTTCTGTGCCAATTCGGCTATTTTCCTGTAAAAAATCAACGCATCATTATCAGCTACAAAAAGAGCCAAATGAGGCTCATTATCCAAGACATTCTTCTTTATTTCTTCTTTTTCTAAATTTCGAACATAAGGTGGATTCGAAACTATAACATCAAATTCCTGCATTAAATCTTCTGTTTTCAGGATATTTTGATGCAAAAAAGTAACTACAACTTCATTAGAAACAGCATTTCTTTTGGCTGTAGCCAAAGCTCCTTCCGAAACATCGATCGCAAAAACCTGAGCCTTGGGAAGATTCTTAGCCAACGAAATTGCAATACAGCCGCTTCCTGTACCTACATCCAAAATTTTTAAACTTTTGGATTTCCCAACCTTTAAATTTTCTTTTATAATCCACTCTACTAACTCTTCTGTCTCTGGTCTCGGAATCAAAACATTTGAGTTTACCTCAAAATCCAATCCATAGAAATTAGTCTTCTCTAACAAATATTGAATCGGGATTTCTTTTTTTAATTCAGTAACCAACCTATTCCAATCTACAATTTCTTCATCTGAAAAAGACAAATCAGGATTTAAAGCCAAATCTATTTGTTTGAGATTTCGTTTCTCTTCTAAAATTAAATAGAAAAAACTCTCCACTTCCAAAGCATCATAAATCCCCGAAAGCTCTTGAATAAATTGCGTTCTGTATTGTTTTATTTTCATTTTTATATTTGTTATTAAAAGCAAGTGTAATTAGCAATCAAATTGCACTGCAATTTCAGAAACTTTCTTTATCGCCTCACTGTTTTCAGCCTTTGACGACAGGAACAAAATCACTCTTTCCTCTTCATAATCTCTGTTGGCACTAAAAACAAAGTCTAATTTTCCGTCACCATCAATATCTCCTGCAAAAAGCAATACTACAAATGTATCATTAAACGACTGCTCTGTTAAAAGTAATTTTTCAGTAGTATTTCCCGCAGTTAGATAAAGCTTATAGTTTTCAACCTTTTTAAAGATCTCTTCTTTATTATCATCTGTAGAAACTATTCCTGAAGAAAGCACTTTACCTTCCGCGCGCAAAGTATAATTGATATTATTAAATGTATAAGTCACTTTTTCGGTTGGCCATATTTTGTCTTTATTAATTTTTAAAGACTTTATTTTCCCTAATTTTAAACCAGAATAATCCATAAAAACGATTGATTTGTTTTTAGGAATAATTGATATTAAAGAATCTCCAGAACATTCATCGAATCCTTTTTCTATTTTAAAATCAGCCTTCCCTAAATAATACTCCCCATCCTGTTCATATAAGTCAATCCATGCTTTAGTTAAAGAACCTGCAGGATTTTCTCCTTCGTAACTTCTATAACTTCTAGGTAACAAAATATCAAAGTCGTTTTTAAAATCTACAACCGAAACTTCTTCTTCTTTTTGAACAGAATCTTTTACACTTGGTTTTTCACTAACTCCAACAGTTTTTTCTGTTTTTACTTCTTTAGAATCTTTACACGACAATAGGATTGAAATTAAAACAATTCCAACAACTAATTTTTTCATACGCTTATAGTTTTTTCAACATCCATACTGGGCATGAAGTATGACCCGTGCTCCCCATTGGAGCATCAAGATATTCAAAACCTGATTTTTTATATAATTTTTGAGCTGCATGCATAAAAGGCATTGTTTCGATATAACAATTTTCGAAACCAAATTTTTTAGCACTTTCCAAGCATTTGTCCATCATTTTACTTCCTATTCCTAAGCCATGGGTTTCAGGCAAGAAATACATCTTTTGTAACTCACAAATTACTTGCGCTTCATTCTCTAAAGGAGCAATCCCTGCACATCCTACGATTTTACCATTATTTTCAACTACATAATAAACTGATTTAGGCTTATTATATTCTTCAAACATAAAGTCTAAATACGGATCTTCATATGCTGTTCCTACTTTCGGGATATTCAACTCATCAAAAACTGCCCTTATTAATTGCGCCACAGCCTGATTGTCTTCTTTTATTATTTTTCTGATAATCAAATTTTCCATTTCTTCTTATTCTATCCTACTATAAGACACAAAAGTAAATATACTTTAACTCTCTGCACTACATTATAAAAATAAAATTGAGTAAATACCCTACACAAGCTCCAGAAAAGCATAATACTTATAGTCAATATTACAACTCATCGATTTAAAGCTCCAGCAGAGCATTATATGCTTACCTTTCTAAATATCACCCCAATGAGGTACTTTAAAAAAAATTAATAGATTTTATATAAATATCAACGTCCCGCTGGGACTTATTTTATTTTTAATTGAATTAAAAAACATTATAATGATTTTATTTATTTAAAAACCAATAAAGTAACCATATGTGATTTTAGATAGTTTCAAAATTAAATCATAAACTCAAAAATAACTACTTTTGCATTGTGAATATACATGAAAAATACATAAAACGCTGCATTCAACTTGCCAAAAACGGCTTAGGAACTACCTATCCAAACCCTATGGTTGGTAGTGTAATTGTTTATAATGATACGATTATTGGAGAAGGGTGGCACAAAAAAGCTGGTGAACCTCATGCCGAAGTAAACGCTATAAATTCTGTAAAAGATAAATCGTTACTAAAAAAAGCAACTATTTACGTAAGCCTAGAACCTTGTAGCCATTTTGGAAAAACACCTCCTTGCTGCGATTTAATTATCACACATGAGATTCCAAATGTGGTTGTTGGAACGGTTGATCCAAACGAAAAAGTTGCAGGTAAAGGAATTAAAAAACTCCTTGAAGCTGGAAAAAAAGTTGTTATTGGAAGTTTAGAAGACGAATGTAACTAACTAAACAAGCGTTTCTTTACATTTCATCAACAAAAAAGACCATATATAATCTTAAAATGGGCAGCATCTAAAGATGGATTTTTAGCTCCAGAAAAAGACAACAATACAATCTCAAAAGAGAACCTATCTGGATTACAAACAGATACTCCAGACAGCTAGTACACAAATGGCGAAGTGAGGAACAAGCCATTTTAGCAGGAACACAAACCGTTATCGACGACAACCCAAAATTAAACACTCGCGATTGGGCAGGAAACAACCCTGTTCGGGTAATTTTAGACCAGAACAATCGCATTCCACAAGACAGTCATATTTTTAGCAGCGATGTTAAAACTATCGTATTTACAAAAATCAAAATTGCCATTGAAAAAAGAAAACCTTATCTTTGAAGTAATTGATTTTAAAGAAAATATAATCCCGCAAATACTTGCAGTTTTACACAAGCATCAAATTCAATCTATTATTATTGAAGGCGGACTGCAAACTTTACAAACCTTTATTGACACCAATCTTTGGGATGAAGGTCGTTTTTTTGTTGGAAATACTTACTTTACAAAAGGCACTAAAGCTCCTAAAGTTGCTAGTAAAAAAACAGAAACAACATACATTGGCAAAGACGAATTAATACAAGTTAGAAACCATGATTCACACTATCATTTTTGATTTTGGGGATATATTTATCAACCTAGACAAACAAGCTACAATTGATGGATTAAAAAAACTTGGCCTATCTGAATGGAATAATAATTTAGATCAATTGAATATTAATTTAACAGGTAATATCACACCAGAAGAATTTATAGCCGGATTTCAAAAAGAAATCCCGAAACGCTTCAACAAAAGACATTCGAAATGCTTGGAACGCAATTCTACTTGATTTCCCCTTATATCGATTAGAATTTCTTCAGATGCTTTCTGGAAAATATCGACTATTCCTATTAAGCAATACCGATTCAATTCACATTAAAACATTCGAACATAAAACTGGAGTTTCTTTTTACAGTGATTTCTACCAATGTTTTGAGAAAGTCTATTTTTCGTTTGAAATCGGAATGAGAAAACCAAATCACGAAGCCTATAACTACATTATAAACAAACACGAGCTATCCCCAAAACGAACGTTGTTTGTTGACGACAAAATCGAAAATACCAATGCCGCAGCCGAACTAGGTCTTCAGGTATGGAACCTACAAGTAGGAAAAGAAGATGTCGTAGATTTATTTGACAAAAAAATAATTTAAAAAACAATATTGAAAATCAAAGACAACTACCAAACAATAGCTTCCCCTTCGGAAGAAGTCTTGTATAAAGAAAAAAGCAGCAAATTTTTTGGCTACGCTTACCCAATAACATCCGAAGAAGAAGTTAAACCCATTATCGAAACTTTAAAAAAACAACATCCAAGTGCAGTACATTATTGCTATGCCTATCAATTAGGAATTGAACCTGCAGTAAGCTACAGAGCCAATGACGATGGAGAACCGAGCAATACTGCAGGAATGCCTATTTATGGACAAATACAATCTTTTGGCGTCACAAACATTCTTATTGTTATTGTACGTATATATGGAGGAATCAAATTAGGTGTTGGAGGTTTAATCGCAGCGTACCGAACAACAGCACAAATGGCATTAGAAGTTTGTGAAATTATCGAAAAAACGATTGATGTGCGCTTTTTAATTTCATTTGATTACAAAAACATGAATAAAGTAATGCGGGTAATTAAAGAAAAAAAACTAGAAATTGTGTCCCAAGAAATGGAAATAAACGAGGTTCTTGGACTGCCAATTGGCAAGATAACGGTTCAAATACGCAAAAAAAATGCCGAAATGATATTCGACATTTTTGATTCAATGTTTGAAATAGAGATAAAACCTTGCTAAAACCGTCTTCATTTAAGGCATATTTTAGCAATTATCGATGTTTTTAAGAAGGTCCAAAATATAGCTTGGAGGAGCCGTTGGACGACCCGTTTTTAGAGACACAAATACCAAAATAAAGACAGCAGTTGTTAATAACTCATTTAATTCGTTATAGATTGCGCAATCAAATTCTATCTTGACAGAAGTCTGACTTTTAAATGTTGTATGCACTGTTAATAATTCATCATATCGTGCTGATTTTTTATAATTAATATTCATAGAAACGATCGGCAAAGCAATTCCGCTTTCTTCCATGCTTTTATACGAAACTCCTTTATTTCTAAGCCATTCGACGCGGCCAATTTCAAAATAGGGAATATAATTCCCATGATAAACGACTCCCATTTGATCCGTTTCTGAGTAACGAACACGCACTTGAGTTTGATGATTTTTCATTATTTATTTATTAAAAAAAATTTACTTTTTAGAACCTGCCTTACAACATTATTTTATAAAATTACCATCCAAAATATTTTTTTTTAACGAAATTTGTTCACATATTTGTTATCTTGAAAAATGACAAATATCCAACCTCGTTTTTATAAGACAAATATTATCAATACACATAAATTTAATTGAATCTATGACTAAAACTGCACAATCGGTATGGGAAAACTGTTTGTCTTTCATAAAAGACAACATTCAAGATCAGGCGTACAAAACTTGGTTTGAGCCAATCAAATCAGTTGAACTAACCGACAACGCATTATATATTCAAGTCCCAAGTAAATTTTTCTATGAATGGTTGGAAGAACACTACGTTAAATTACTTAAAGTAGCTCTTACCAAAGAACTGGGAAAAAATGCAAAGTTACTCTATAAAATTAAAATGGAAAACACTTATGGCAATAAACAACCGTTTACGGAACAACTGCCAAGTGCCAATAGAGGACCAATGAAACCCCAAGATGTTGACGCTCCTTTTAAAAACTTAAATCCAGAATTAAAAAATCCTTTTGTAATTCCAGGAATACGTAATTTAAAAATCGAGTCTCAATTAAATCCAAATTATAGCTTTGATAATTTCCTTGAAGGAGATTCAAACCGTTTAGCTCGTTCTGCAGGTATGGCTGTTGCCAATAAACCTGGAGGAACATCATTTAATCCTTTATTGATTTTTGGTGGAGTTGGTTTAGGTAAAACACACTTAGCTCACGCAATTGGAGTTGAGGTAAAAGACAAATATCCAGAAAAAACGGTTTTATATATTTCTGCCGAAATTTTCACACAACAATATATCGACTCGGTAAAAAAGAATAATCGTAATGATTTTATTCACTTTTACCAGTTAATCGATGTTTTAATTATTGATGACGTTCAGTTTTTATCTGGAAAATCAGGTACTCAGGACGTTTTCTTCCATATTTTTAATTATTTACATCAAAACGGAAAACAGGTAATTTTGACTTCTGACAAAGCTCCTGTAGACATGCAAGACATTGAACAACGTTTATTATCTCGTTTTAAATGGGGATTGTCTGCCGAGTTACATCAGCCAGATTACGAAACAAGAATTTCTATCTTAAAAAACATTCTATATCGTGATGGAGTTGAAATTCCCGAAGATATTATCGAATATGTTGCACGTAACATTAAATCAAATGTACGTGAACTAGAAGGAGCAATTATTTCATTGATTGCACAATCTTCTTTCAACAAAAAAGAAGTAACTCTTGAATTAGCAAAAAGTGTAGTTGAAAAATTCGTTAAAAATGTAAAAAGAGAAATTTCTATTGATTATATTCAAAAAATTGTATCTGATTATTTCCAACTAGACATCGAAACACTTCAATCTAAAACCAGAAAGAGGCACGTTGTTCAAGCAAGACAATTAGCTATGTTTTTTGCAAAGAAATTCACCAAAGCCTCTTTAGCAAACATTGGCTCACAAATTGGTGATCGCGATCACGCAACCGTATTACACGCTTGTAAAACCGTTGACAACCTAGTCTCTACAGATAAACAATTCAAAAAATTTGTTGAAGACATCAATAAAAAATTAACGCTATAAAGCAACATGCCCGTAAAAATTTTAATGGTCTGTTTGGGTAATATTTGCAGATCACCGTTAGCCGAAGGCATATTAGCCTCAAAACTACCTAAAGATCTATTTGTAGTTGATTCAGCAGGAACGGGTTCTTGGTATGTTGGCCGTAATCCAGATGAACGCTCGATAGCTGTAGCAAAAAAAAATGGCCTTAATATATCAAATCAAAAAGGAAGACAATTTAAAACTTCCGATTTTGACATCTTCGACTATATCTATGTCATGGATAGCTCCAATTATAATGATGTTATTGCGCTAACAAAAAAGCAAGAGCAAAAAGATAAAGTACAACTTATTCTGAACGAATTATTTCCTGCAGAAAATGTTGATGTTCCCGATCCCTATTATGGCTTACCAAATGGCTTCAACACTGTGTACGAAATGCTAGATGAAGCTGCCGAAGCAATCGCTAAAAAACTAATAGCCAAGCATCAATAACCAAACTTCATCCTTAATAAATTAAAAATCAAACACATGAAATCAACTTCTTTATTAGGAAAACTTTATTTGATTCCGACAACCTTAGGCGAAAGCGACCCTATGGATGTTTTACCACAAACAATAAAGAGAAGCATTGATTTTATTGACCATTACATTGTAGAAAATGAGAAAACAGCACGAAAATCAATCAAAGCCGTTTCTCCCGAAAAAAAACAATCCGAGCTTATCCTTTTCACACTAAACAAACGCACCGAAAACAGCGAACATTTAGACTTCATAAAACCTTTATTAGAAGGTAAAAATGTGGGACTAATGAGCGAAGCAGGTTGCCCAGGTGTAGCCGATCCAGGTGCTGTAATTGTAAAACTAGCACATGAAAAAGGAATTCAGGTGGTGCCACTAGTTGGCCCTTCTTCAATTCTATTAGCTATGATGGCTTCTGGAATGAACGGACAAAGCTTTACCTTTAATGGTTACTTACCTATTGATAAAGACGAAAAAAAATCAGCATTAAAGTATTTTGAAAAATTATCTCAGGATAAAAATCAATCGCAGCTTTTTATTGAAACTCCATATAGAAACAATAAATTAATCGAGGATATTTTGCAGATTCTAAACCCTGCAACACATCTTTGTATTGCAACAGATATTACTCTACCAACCGAATTCATTAAAACAATGCGTGTTTCTGATTGGAAAAAAATAAAAGTAGATTTACACAATCGCCCAACGATTTTCATTATCCATAAAATGTAATCAAAGCGTAAAAGAATCATCCATGAAGAAGTTTTTAATCCTGATTTTAATTTGCTCTGTACAAAATACATTTTCTCAAACCACAAAAAAAGATGACATTCTTACCATAGACGAACCTATTAATACAACTCCTCCACAAGGAACTATTCCTAACAATGATTATCAAATTTATAACACAGCTGGCATAGAAGTAAAACCCGAATTTCCCGGAGGCTTAATCGGTTTTGATAGTTTTATAAAACGAAATTATAAAAACCCTACAGATAATCTAAAAGGCAAAATATATATCACGTTTATAATTGAAAAAGATGGTTCATTAAGCGACATCAAAATTTTAAGAGATATTGGCTATGGAACCGGTGCTGAAGCTATTCGCGTTTTAAAAACATCTCCTAAATGGACTCCAGGAATACAAAACAACAAGCAAGTTAGAGTTCTTTATTCTCTTCCTATAACCGTTAACTAATAAACTATAGATTCTCTTTTTAGAAAAATATTCGTTTCAGAAAAAGAATTTTAAATTATCATAAAAAAGCTATCTTTATAAAAGTAATTATAGATTTTTATGAGTAAACTTCCACAAATTGGCACAAGTATTTTTACCGTTATGTCAAAGATGGCAAACGAATACGATGCTATTAATTTATCGCAAGGTTTTCCGAACTTTCCAGTTGACGAACGGCTAACTAGTATTGTAGCACGGCTCGCAACCGAAAACGTACATCAATACACACCCATGTCTGGTTATCCACCGCTATTAACCAAAATAGCCAAACTCATCCTAGACTCTTATAAGCGCATAGCTCAACCAGAAACCGAAATTTTAATAACCGCTGGAGCGACTCAAGGTATCTTTACCACCATACAGGCATTAATTAAAGCAAACGACGAAGTAATAATTGATCCGAGTTATGATTGCTATGAAGCTCCTGTCTTATTATGCAATGCCCATTCCGTTTGAGTTCCTTTAAACGATGATTATACCCCAAATTGGGAAATTATAGAAAAAGCATGCTCGGCAAAAACCCGAATGATAATCATCAATAATCCGCATAACCCAACAGGGAAAATTTTAGCAGAAGCGGACTTTATAAGATTAGAAAAAATCCTCGAAAAATACCCAGATCTATTAGTCTTATCTGACGAAGTATATGAATACATCACTTTTGAAGAAAAACACATCTCGGCACATACCCGCCAAGAACTTCTTAATCGTTGTATCATGATTTCTTCTTTTGGAAAATCATTTCATATTACAGGATGGAAAATTGGATATGTCGTAGCACCAGAACACTTAATGATAGAGATTAAAAAAGTACATCAATTTCTAGTCTTTAGCGTAAACAGCATTTCTCAAGTAGCCATAAGCGAATATCTAGATGTTGTTGATGTAACTAAACTTGGCAAGTTCTATCAAGAGAAAAGAGATTACTTTAAAAAACTACTAGAAAAAAGCCGATTCGAATTAAAACCTTGCGAAGGAACTTATTTTCAGGTTGCATCCTATAAATCAATTTCAGACGAAGATGATATCACATTTTGCAAAAAGCTAGTTACCGAATACGGAGTAGCAGCAATACCTATTTCGACTTTCTACGCCAATGCAAAAGATTTAAAACTAATCCGTTTTTGTTTTGCTAAAGACAATACTACACTAGAAGCAGCTGCCAAAAGATTATGCAACATTTAGCCAAAACTAAAATTAACATATATATTATGCATGCATACTATTAAATTCATATATTTACCTTTTAAACTTAAAAAAACATGAGTTATACAGATAAAATGCTAAGAGACGATGCCTTACAAGGCAAAGTAATAGTGGTAACCGGTGGAGGAAGTGGCCTAGGAAAAGCGATGACCAAATACTTTTTAGAATTAGGTGCAAAAGTTGCTATCACGTCGAGAGATTTAGAAAAACTAAAAAATACGGCAACTGAACTTGAAACTCAAACTGGTGGTACTTGCTTGCCATTGCAATGCGATGTTCGTCATTATGAAGAAGTAGAAAACATGCTACAAGAAGTTTTAAAAGCTTTTGGCAAAGTAGATGTTTTACTAAACAATGCAGCAGGAAATTTTATTTCACCAACCGAAAGATTATCTGCTAATGCTTTTGACACTGTTATCGATATTGTTTTAAAAGGTTCTAAAAACTGTACCCTTGCTTTTGGAAAACACTGGATTGACACTAAACAGACAGCCGCTACAGTTTTAAATATTGTAACTACTTATGCTTGGACAGGTTCAGCTTATGTAGTACCAAGTGCAACTGCAAAAGCAGGTGTTCTTGCCATGACAAGAAGTCTTGCCGTTGAGTGGGCAAAATACGGAATACGCACTAATGCAATTGCTCCAGGTCCATTCCCAACAAAAGGAGCTTGGGACAGATTACTTCCTGGAGATCTGGCAGAAAAATTTGACATGTCAAAGAAAGTGCCATTGAAGCGTGTGGGAGATCACCAAGAATTAGCCAATTTAGCAGCTTATTTAGTTTCTGATTTCTCAGCCTATGTAAATGGTGAAGTAATTGTTATTGATGGTGGCGAATGGTTAAAAGGTGCTGGACAATTTAATTTATTAGAAGCAATTCCTGAAGAACTTTGGGATCAGCTTGAAATGATGATAAAGGCAAAGAAAAATAAATAATAAGTGCTTACTAAAGTCAGGTATTTAAACAAATCACTGATTGCACAAAAGGCTTCAATTACAGTGTAATTGAAGCCTTTTATTTTTATAAAATCCATCAAAAAACAAGATAAAAACTATATACAATTTTAAAAAATTTATCTAATGACAAATCCGTATTAATTATTATTTTTGCCGCTTCAAATTATAACAACATTTTTATGCTCATTATTGGAATTGCAGGCGGAACAGGAAGCGGGAAAACAACCGTAGTACATCAAATCATGAATGAATTACCTCATGCTGAAGTGGGCGTAATCTCTCAGGATTCGTATTACAAAGAAAATAAAAATCTATCTTTTGATGAAAGAGCTCTAATTAATTTTGATCATCCACGTGCGATAGATTTTGATTTATTAGTTAGCCATTTAAAAGACCTTAAAGAAGGAAAAACAATCGATCAGCCTGTTTATTCTTTTATTACTCATAATAGAACTGACGATACAATTAGCACACATCCTAGAAAAGTAATGATTGTGGAAGGGATTTTAATCCTTACAAACCCAGAACTTAGAGAGCTTTTTGATATTAAAGTATATGTTCATGCCGATTCAGACGAAAGACTTATCAGACGTTTAAAACGTGATATTGCAGAACGTGGCCGTGACTTAGATGAAGTTTTAACACGTTACCAAAACACCTTAAAACCTATGCATGAACAATTTATAGAACCTACCAAAGCTTTTGCAGACATCATAATACCAAACGATAAATACAACACAGTAGCAATAGATGTAGTTCGTGCAGTAATTACTCAACGTATTCTATAATTTTATTGTAAATTTATTGCATTAATAATTAGGAGCTAATCCCATTTTCACCTTTATCTTTGTTCGTTCCTCACAAAGGATATCGGTTCTACCGGGGCTAAAAAATAAAAAATGACTAATCCATATAAAGACAAATCCTGGTTTAAATTCCTAAGTAACAAGTATGTTTGGGTATTGTTATTTTTTATAATCTGGATGGTTTTTCTAGATAATTACTCCTATTTTGACCATCGTTTTCTCGATAATCAAATAAATGAGTTACAAGACAACAAAACCTATTATCAGGAAGAAATAAAAAAAGATCAGGAACAAATTAAAGAACTCAAAAATCCAGAGCAAATTGAGAAATATGCACGGGAAAAGTACTTTATGAAAAAAGATAGTGAAGATATTTACATCATAGAATTTGAAGGTGACACTATCAAAAAAAAATAAAATAAAAATTATAAAAAGATAAAAATGGCTACTCCCCTTTTCGATAATTTTAATCCAGTATCATCCAAACAATGGAAACAACAAATCCAATTTGAATTGGATGGTGCAGATTATAACGAAACCTTGATTTGGAATTCGCCAGAAGACATTCAGGTTAAACCATTTTATCATAATGATGAAGATATAAAGCCTGTTGAAGTAACAACCAAAGCAACTGATTTTAAAATATGCCAGAACATTTTTGTTCATGACGTTTCAAAATCAGTTGAAAGGGCTTCAGATTCACTAAAAAGAGGAGCTGAAAGTTTACGTTTTACAATTGAAGACGATACTATTGACATTGACAAATTATTCCAAAATTTAGATCTGAAAAATAGAAACGTTTACTTTAATTTGAATTTTATCTCAATCGATTTCGTTAAAAGATTAAATGCAATATCGAAACAGAAAAATGCTGTTTTTTATTATAGTATTGATCCAATTGGACAATTAGCAAAAGATGGAAATTGGTTTTCATTTACAACCAAAGAAAAAAACAATTTCGAAACACTTGAAATCCTTTCAAAGGAATTTTCAAACACTTCACTAATCAGTATTAATGCAGGTTTATATCAAAATGCTGGTGCCAATATGGTTCAGCAAATTGCATATACTGTAGCGCATGCTAACGAATATTTTAACCGAATTCCTTCTATAAACGGAACTATAATATTACAAATAGCAGTAGGAACAAATTACTTTTTTGAAATAGCCAAACTTCGTGCTTTACGATTACTTTTTAATTTAATCGCAGCCGAATACAATCCAAATCTGCAATGTCATTTATTGGTCTCTCCAACAAAACGAAATAAAACCTTGTATGATTACAATGTAAACATGTTACGCACCACAACCGAATGTATGTCGGCAATAATTGGTGGTGCTGATGCTATTGCTAATTTACCATACGATGCTTTATATCACAAAGACAATGAATTTGGAGATCGAATTGCACGCAATCAATTATTGATTCTTAAAAACGAAAGCTATTTCGACAAAGTCAATAATCCTGCTGACGGAAGCTATTATATTGAAAGTCTTACAAAACAACTTGCTGAAAAAGCACTAACTTTATTTAAAGACATTGAAGCAAATGGTGGCTTCTTAAAGCTTTTAAATGAAGGAACCATCAAAAGAAGAATTCAGGAAAGCGCCGATAAGGAACAAGAATTATTTGATACAAAGAAAGAAATATTGCTCGGAACAAATAAATACCCGAACAAAGACGACAAAATGAAACATGATCTAGAACTCTTTCCTTTTGTAAAAATAAAACCTAGAAAGACATTAATTACACCTATAATAGAAAAACGGTTGTCCGAAAAATTAGAACAGGAACGTTTAGCTCTTGAATAATTCAATTTTAAAGTAACAACCCATACAAAAAGTGTTTCAATGATACGAAAAGACCTCAACCATATCAAGCTAGATGTCAAAAGTGAGAAGTTAGACGTTGTCTCTAAGAACCAACAAGCAACTAAAAACTTTGAAACTGCCGAGGGCATAGATTTAAAAGCAACTTATACTGAACAAGATCTTGAAAATATAGAACATATTGGTTTTGGAGCTGGATTTGCTCCAAATTTAAGAGGCCCTTATGCAACTATGTATGTTAGACGGCCTTGGACAATTAGACAATATGCAGGTTTTTCGACTGCAGAAGAAAGTAATGCATTTTACAGACGTAATCTGGCTGCAGGTCAAAAAGGCCTTTCAATTGCTTTTGACTTACCTACACATCGTGGCTACGACTCAGATCATGAACGTGTTGTTGGTGACGTGGGTAAAGCTGGAGTAGCTATCGACACAGTCGAAGATATGAAAGTCTTATTCGATCAAATTCCACTTGAAGAAATGTCAGTTTCCATGACAATGAATGGCGCCGTTTTACCAATTATGGCTTTTTATATTGTGGCTGCCGAAGAGCAAGGTGTTCCTCCAGTAAAACTTTCAGGAACAATACAAAATGACATCTTAAAGGAATTTATGGTGCGTAACACTTATATTTACCCACCAACTCCTTCAATGAAGATTATTGCTGATATATTTGAATTTACAAGCAAAAAAATGCCGAAATTCAATTCGATTTCAATTTCAGGATATCATATGCAGGAAGCAGGAGCTACAGCCGACATTGAATTAGCCTATACTCTTGCTGACGGATTAGAATATATTCGAACTGGGCTGGCAACAGGAATGTCTATAGATGAGTTTGCTCCCCGATTGTCTTTTTTCTGGGCGATCGGAATGAATCACTTTATGGAAATTGCAAAAATGCGTGCAGGAAGAATGATTTGGGCCAAACTGGTTCAACAATTTAATCCTAAAAGCGATAAATCTCTTGCATTAAGAACACACTGCCAAACTAGCGGATGGAGTTTAACAGAGCAAGATCCATTCAATAATGTGGCACGTACTTGTATTGAAGCTACTGCGGCAGCTTTTGGCGGTACACAATCATTACATACAAATGCACTAGATGAAGCGATTGCATTACCAACAGATTTTTCGGCAAGAATTGCTCGTAATACACAAATCTACTTACAGGAAGAAACCAAAATAACCAAAACTGTTGATCCGTGGGCAGGTAGTTACTATGTTGAAAGCTTAACAAATGAAATAGTAGCCAATGCATGGAAACTTATTGAAGAAGTAGAAGAACTAGGCGGAATGACTAAAGCTATCGAAGCAGGTATTCCTAAATTACGAATAGAAGAAGCTGCGGCAAGAAAACAAGCCCGAATAGACAGCGGACAAGATATAATTGTAGGTGTTAACAAATACCGATTAGAAAAAGAAGATCCTTTACAGATTCTTGATGTCGATAACCAAATGGTTCGAAAGCAACAAGTTGCCCAACTCGAACATATTAAAGCTACAAGAAACCCTGAAAAAGTAAAAGCAATACTCGAAAAATTAATCCATTGTGCAAAAACTGGCGACGGAAATTTACTAGAAATAGCTGTTGATGCAGCAAGAAATCGTGCCACATTAGGCGAAATTAGCGATGCATTAGAAACTGTTTTTGGAAGATACAAAGCACAAATTAAATCCTTTAGTGGCGTGTATAGTGCAGCGATAAAAGACGACAAAAGCTTTGAGAAAGCAAAACAATTGGCCGACACCTTTGCCAAACAAGAAGGTCGCCGTCCAAGAATTATGATTGCCAAAATGGGGCAAGATGGTCATGACAGAGGCGCAAAAGTAGTAGCCACTGGTTATGCTGATGTAGGTTTTGATGTAGACATTGGTCCACTTTTTCAAACTCCTGCTGAAGCAGCTAAACAAGCTGTAGAAAATGACGTTCATATTCTAGGTGTTTCTTCACTTGCTGCAGGACATAAAACCCTTGTTCCACAAGTAATTGAAGAACTTAAAAAACATGGACGTGAAGATATTATGGTAATTGTAGGAGGTGTAATACCTGCACAAGATTATCAATATTTATTTGATGCAGGGGCAGTTGCTGTTTTTGGACCTGGTACAAAAATAAGCGAAGCGGCAATTACAATTTTAGAAATCCTAATTGATTAAAAAGCAAAAAACCTGCAAGTGATTGCAGGTTTTTTTATATCCTTAATTCTGATGAATTATATTGAGTGCACTGTAGCATCATTATCTGCTTCGATAGAAGATACATTATATCCTCCAAAAGCTTTCATATAACTTCTTATTGACGTTCCATAAGCATCTCTGAAATATTTTTGTCCGTTGTGCTTAAAAAAGTTTTTAACAGAACCAGCACCTCCTAAATGAGCCGCTGCTAATATTCCTGATTCCGTGATATAAATTCCACTAATCAGCTTTCCTTCATATTTCTCGATTTCTTTTCTTAATATCCATTTGTTTTTAGATAATAAAGCAATAAATGCTTTTTCTTGTAACGCAGGATTTTTTAGGAATGCTTCATCATTTCGAACTCCAATTGCACGTAAGGCCTGGGTTCCGAATTGATATTTTCCCATATAGCCAAGTGTGTTTACTTTTCTGTATTTGCCTTGAGATTCTCTTAAAGCGATTGCTTCTTTGAAACCGATTAGGTGGTTTCCGGTGAAAGGAATACTGTCTACAACAGGATAATCTTTCTTTTCTTTAGATGGTAGTAAGTAGTCAGTCCCATCTGTATTTTCTGTAAGAAACCAAGGTTTGGCGTCTAAATTAAAGGGCTTAAAACCCGTGCTTAAAAATGCAATAATAACTGTTAACGTTGTGTAAAAATACCATTTCTTTATCATAGATTGTTTTTCTTTTGAACGCTGTCCCATTCAAAAATTTCTGCCTGCAAAGATACAACAAAATTTATAAAGCTATAAATCAACTAGTTAAACTTTTCTAAAAACACCCCTAACCTCCTAGTTAGAAGAGTATTCCGAAAGATAATTTCAATTCATAATAGCGCTAAAAGCCAATGAAAACGTTTTCAAAAAAACCAATTCCTATTCGTTTTTTGTAAGAAAAGCGTCGAGACATAGGTAGAACCTGCTAGCCTTTTTTGAGTTTCAATTCATCAAATTAGCATTGTTTTTTCTGCATTTTAAATAAAAAAAGAGGCATTACTTTCCCAAAGAACAAGCTCCTTATATTTTAGTAATTTTAGACCACTCGGGATCTAAATTATAATTCCCAAAATCGACTAAAAAAATAATGCCAAAGTGATATCAATCACTTCGGCATCTTTTATATTTTTCAAATTATATCTAAAATTCTTATTTAGACAAAACTGCAATTTTCACAAACAAAACTATCTTACCACTCCTTGACTATTAATCCAGTCTGAATATTTTTTTGCATTTACATTATGCTGCGCTAAAGTAGATGCAAATTCGTGGTATCCAAAACGATCTATACTTGCACAAAAATAGATATAATCATTTTTCTCAGGATTCAAAACTGCTTCTAATGCTGTGATATCTGGCATTGCAATTGGTCCAAGGAGGAAGTCCCGTATTCATATAAGTATTATAAGGAGAAGACATTGTTAAGTCTTTATAAAAAACTCTTTTTATTACCTGATCAAAATCATTTGTTTTCTTTTTGATTGCATAAATAACTGTTGGATCTGCTTGTAAAGGCATTTCTAAACGTAATCTGTTTAGGTAAACCCCCGCAATTCTCGGTCTCTCATCCTTTTTTACAGATTCTTTATGCACAATTGAAGCTAAAATTGTAGCTTCAACAGGACTTAACCCCTGTGCTTTGGCCTTTGCAATTCTTTCATCAGTCCAGAAATTATGATATTCTTTAATCATCTTATCACGAAACTTTAACGCCGAAGTATTCCAATAAACCTCATAAGTATTCGGAATAAACATTGCAAATACATTTTCTTCGTTAAAACCATTTTCTTTCAAAAATTCAGGATCTTTAAAAGCAGTTAACAAAGACAAGCTATCTGCTTCAATTTGAGAGCCGATTCGTCCTGCAAAATTCTCCAAACGCTCCTGATTATTAAAAGCTAATTTAACTGGAACATTAGATCGCATTGCTCTTACCAAATCCATATTATTCATATCCTTGGTCAATAAAAAACGTCCTGGTTTTACATTTTCAGGATAGCTTCT
The DNA here is from genome assembly GCF_056783245.1 of Flavobacterium sp. TC780. NCBI lineage: Bacteria > Pseudomonadati > Bacteroidota > Flavobacteriia > Flavobacteriales > Flavobacteriaceae > Flavobacterium > Flavobacterium sp. TC780. The sequence goes on from NZ_JBXBAV010000135.1 coordinate 27,483, forward strand.
TTTATTGGCAACCATCTCAAAATTATTTAAATCTTTTATATAGGGCTCTAATATTTTTTTGACATCTTCATAATCAGATCCCGTAGGCACGTATACATAAACTTCTTTCTCAGAAAATTTAGTATTAGCACTAAAAATTTGGTTTATCAAAATGAATCCATAAACCATTAAAACCGAAATTACAATAACGGCACTTATCGTTATAATTTTCTTTATATTCATATGGGGTTGCATTACTTGCTAGTATTTATAAAATTACAACTATTCTAAAAACTAAATATTTAAAACTTATTATTGATTAATTGAAACATTGCTTCATCTTGGTAAACTCCATTCACTAAAAGCCAATCTTTTTTTGTTCCAATTTTTTCAAAGCCAAATTTAGTAAAAAGTGCATTACTTGCTTCGTTTTTAACACCAATATTTGCATATAATTGATGCAAATTAAGATGATAAAAAGAATACTTAATTAATAGTTCTAAAGCCTCTGAACCAATGTTTTGGTTCCTTTTTTCATTGTCTTGAATTACGATTCCAATACCAGCCCTATTATTCTTAGGATCAAAATCAAATAAATCAACTAAACCAATGGCAGGAAAATCCTGATCCTGACAAATAGCAAGTCGCAATTGTTTAGCTTCGTAAATATCCTGATGTGCGTTTTCTAGATATTGTTTTATCAAGAATCGGCTATATGGTGTTTGAGTATTACTTACTTCCCAAATTCTAAGATCGTTTTCGACTGCATAAATAAACTCCAAATCATTAGGTTCTAATGCTCGTATATAAATGGTCTCTCCTTTTAATGTTATCATTTGATACTTTTAGTTAGCCTTAGACTTTCCTCAGCTAATAATTTAGAAACTATTATCTAAATTTCGATTGTTCCTTTAAATACAAATTCAGCTGGTCCTTTAAGAAAAACGTTTTTAAAATGCTCTCCCATTTTTTCAAAAGAAACCACTAGTTTACCTCCTTCAACATTTAAGTTGATGTCTGTTTCGTTTGTTTCTCCAATCGCATTCATGGCTATTGCAACTGCTGTAGCTCCGGTTCCACATGCAAGTGTTTCATCTTCTACCCCTCTTTCGTAAGTACGTAATGAAAACGTCTTGTCATCTATTTTCTTTACAAAATTGACATTGCTTCCTGGTTTACCATATAAATGGCCATAACGTATCGCTGCACCATTTTCTTTCACATTATAATGTTCTAAGTCATCTACTAATTGTACATGGTGTGGAGAACCTGTATCTAAGAATGTATGATCTTCAAATTTATTTACATCATCAACATCTATCATTTGCAAAGAAACAATAGAGTCTGGTGCTATTGTTGCATGATGCAAACCGTCTGTCGCTATAAAAGTAGTTTCGTTTTCGATCACATCCAATTTTTTAGCAAATGCAACCAAACATCGACCACCATTACCACACATCGAACTTTGGTTTCCATCGGCATTATAATACACCATTCGAAAATCGGTTTCAGAATCGTTTTCTAATAAAATAAGTCCATCTGCACCTATTCCGAATCTTCTGTCACACAACCGTTCAATTAATTTTGTATCTTTCTTAGGGAAAAAACCTGAACGATTATCAATCATTACAAAATCATTTCCAGTCCCCTGATATTTATAAAATTCTACTTGCATTATTCTTGAATTATTAACTACAAAAGTACAAACTATTAATGAAATGTTAATCATTGTTAAAGAGAGTTAAACCACTTTACTTCAGTTTTTTTTTGATATAATTTTATAATAGATAACTTAAACACTAATCAACTATGAAACGATTTTCAACCTTATTTTTAGTATCCCTGTTAAGCGGCGCTACTACTCTTGGTGCATACAAGTTATTATTCGATAATAACGGTTCCTTTTTTGGAGAAAAAAACCCAATAGTAACTGTAGCTCCTAATTCATACTCCAAAGAAGTAGGATTAGCTGCCGAAACTGTAGATTTTACTGCAGCGGCAGATAAAACTATCCATACAGTGGTACACGTAAAAAATGTATCTCGCAGAACTATTACTAACCCAATGTTAGAATTTTTTTACGGTTATGGGGGGCAACAAACACAGGAGCAAGTTGGTACTGGCTCTGGTGTAATTATTTCTGCTGACGGATATATCGTAACCAACAATCACGTTATAAAAAATGCTACTGAAATTGAAATTACTTTAAACAATAAAAAATCGTATACCGCAAAACTTATTGGAACAGATTCTAAAATGGATATTGCTTTATTAAAAATTAATGCCGACGAAAAATTACCTTACACCGTTTTTGCAAATTCGGATTCAGTAAAAGTTGGCGAATGGGTTTTGGCAGTTGGAAATCCATATAATCTGACTTCTACAGTAACTGCTGGAATTGTTTCGGCGAAAGCGAAAATCTAATACAAACGGAATTCAATCTTTTATCCAGACAGATGCCGCTGTAAACCCAGGTAATAGTGGTGGTGCATTAGTAAATACAAGAGGAGAATTAATTGGTATCAATACCATGATTTCATCTACAACAGGTTCTTATGTGGATATTCATTTGCTGTTCCATCTAATATTGCTAAGAAAAATCATCCAAGATATAATGGAGTTTGGTAATGTTCAAAGAGCCATATTAGGTGTTGAAGGAGGTGAACTTAATAATTCTGTCTTGCCAAAGAATTAGGCTAGGTATATCACAAACTCAAGGCTTTTATATCAATAAAGTAACTAAAAAGTCTGGGGCACAAAATTTGGTCTTCAAAAAGGAGATGTCATTGAAAACTAGATAATCAAAACATTGCCGATACTTACGTCTATTTTTCTGGATATATTAATACCAAAAGACCTAATGACGTAGTTCAGGTAACTTATATACGCGACGGAAAAACCAAAGTAGCCCCTGTTACTTTAAATAAGAATGAACTTTTTAGTACTGAATTTAAAGGAATCGAATTAGAAAATATCGATGGTATTGACAAAAAAGAAGTTTGGCATAAACTATGGTGTAAAAATAAAAGCACTTACAAACGAAAATCTTAAACAATACAACGATGAATTAAAAGGAACATTATATTAAGCATAGACAATATAAAAGCGACAGACATTGAAACAGTTTCAAGACTTTTAAATCAAAAAGACGAAAATCAAAGCATACGAATTGAAATGATTAATAAATACGGAGAAGTAATCCGAGTTATCATTTAATTTTTTATTCCCCAAAACTAAAGCCATCTTAATTTTACAAGATGGTTTTTTTATTTTCTTCCGATATATGATTTAAGTTTTTATTCTTAGAGGATCAAATTTTTATTTTATCGGAAGAAAATATTTCTATATAAGTTTCTAAAATAAATCACAAAATAGTTTACGAAATCGATTGAAATGGGTACTTTTGCGCCAAATTTAAAAAAACAAGCTGTTTTATTTTTAGAAATTTTCAACTATGAGCAAAAAATCATTGTACCAAAAAGAAGTATCATTTCAAGTCGACAGACCAAAAGCCGGAGTAGAATTGATTAAAATCATAAGCGATTTATGGTATGACAAATCCATCGAAATGGTTTTATTTAAAAATCAATTACTGGACAAAAATGTAAGCGACATCATTAACTTGCATCAATATGCAGGAGAATTTGTAGGTAAACCTATTACTATTTTTGACTCTGTTGAAATTGCAAGAGTTGTCTTATCTCTAAAATTGCCCCCTGCCAAAATAGATATTGGTAAGTTAACTTATGAATACCGTTTGGAGGACGAAAAATACCCAGATGCCCGCCATTTTGTAATAGAGAAACTTAAGGAAGCTAAATCAACCGAGGAGATTCAGCCAAAAGATGTTGTGCTATATGGTTTTGGAAGAATTGGCCGTTTATTAGCCAGAGAATTAATGTCGAAAACTGGAAAGGGAAATCAATTGCGATTAAGAGCTATTGTTATTCGTGACAAAAGTGAACTTGCAAATCTTGAAAAAAGAGCTTCTTTATTAAGATATGACTTATTCACGGGGACTTTCAAGGATCTGTAGTTGCTGACCCTAAGAATAATGCCCTATTAATTAACGGAACTACAGTACATGTTATTTCAGCAAATTCTCCAGAAGAAATAGACTATACTCTATACGGTATCAATAATGCCTTGGTAATCGATAATACATGGCGCTTTTACTACACAAGAGGCTTTAAGCAGACATTTAGTTTCTAAAGGTGTTGACAAAGTTTTACGTTACTGCACCTGGAAAAGGAGTTCCAAATATTGTTCATGGTGTAAATCATAACGAATATAACCCAGATGAGAATGATATTTTTTCGGCTGCATCATGCACCACAAATGCTATAACTCCTATTCTAAAAGCAATAGAAGATACACTTGGAGTTGTAAAAGGCCATCTAGAAACTATTCATGCTTATACGAATGACCAGATTTAGTTGATAATATGCACAAAAAATACCGCCGAGGAAGAGCTGCTGCTTTAACATGGTTATACTGAAGCAGGCGCTGGAGGTGCTGTTGCAAAAGCACTCCCATCACTTGAAGGAAAATTAACATCCAATGCAATTCGCGTTCCTGTTCCTAATGGATCCCTGGTTGTATTGAACCTTGATGTAAAAAAAGCAATCTTCGATTGCTGGAATCAATAAAATAATGAAAAAATATGCGCTTGAAGGAGAACTTGTAGAGCAAATAAAATATTCTTTGAATACAGAGTTGGTTTCTTCTATATAATTGGTACTTCGGCACCTTCTATCTACGCAACAACGTAGACAATAGTTTCCAAAAGACGGAAAAAGCATTATATTATATATATATGGTACGACAATGAATTTGGCTATAGCCACCAAGTAATTCGATTAGCTAAATATATTGCTAAAGTAAGACGTTTTACCTATTACTAGCATACAAACAACCAAAACCAACATTTTCAAAACCATCAAAATTTCTTGATGGTTTTTTGTTTTTTAGATAACCCTTCTAACTGATTAATTAATGGATTTAAGTAAGCTAAGTATACCGATCTGCATAAAACTTAACCATTTATATGGTTCATTTTTTTTATTACAATAACTTAGCTAAACAATAGTCATTATATTATTGGTAAAACTGTTGAACTTTTACTCCAGATATCACAAAAACCGTATTGATTAAAGAAACTTCAGGTAAAATCGATAATTTTTTTTGATGAAAATGATGATAAGATTCCATATTAGGAATGATAATTTTAAGCATATAATCAAAATTTCCTGAAACATAATTACATTCTACAACTTCTGGCAAACTCAAAATAGATTGATTAAATCCTTCCGAAGTATCATATGTTTGTTTTGTAAGTGTAACCTGCAGTAAACAGTAAGATTATTCCCTATTTTTTACAACACATTAAAATAGATACATATTTTTCAATAACACCCTCTCTCTCAAGACGTTTAACTCAAGGATCATGGACAGGCGTAAGAGACAAATTTATTTTATTTGCTATATCCTTTAAAGTATGGCGCGCATCTTCTTGTAGAAGGCGTAGGATTTTTTTGTCAGTTTCGTCTAAAAGCATAGTAAAAAGGGTTTCAAATAATTATTGATAATCAGTCATTTTTTCTTTTTACAGCAGCTCGTAAAATGCTCCTTAAAAAGAATATTTTTTTGTAAAAATATTAAATAAAAACAATATTTTCTTAATTATAATCATAATATCAATAATATATTCTCTATATGTAGCTTTGTAAAACAAAATTAACAAAAACAAAAAAACTTAAGAAATGATAATAGGTGTTCCAAAAGAAATCAAAAATAACGAAAACCGTGTAGCTGTTACACCAGCTGGGGTTTCTGAAATGAAAAAACATGGGCATGTTGTTTACGTTCAAGCAACTGCAGGTTTAGGAAGTGGATTTAGCGATGAGGAGTACACAGCAGCTGGAGCTCAGGTTCTAGCAACCATTGAAGAGGTATATGCTATTGCTGAAATGATTATTAAAGTAAAAGAGCCTATTGCTTCTGAATATAACTTAATCAAAAAAAGATCAATTATTATTTACATATTTTCACTTTGCTTCATCAGAACCATTAACACATGCTATGATTGAAAAAGGAGCCGTATGTTTAGCTTATGAAACTGTTGAAAAAACGGATCGTAGTTTACCTTTATTAGTTCCAATGTCAGAAGTTGCTGGACGTATGTTATCTAACAAGGAGCTAAATACCTTGAGAAACCATTAAAAGGAAGAGGAATTCTTTTAGGAGGAGTTCCTGTGTCTCCTGCTAAAGTATTAGTACTTGGTGGTGGAATCGTAGGTACTCAAGCTGCAAAAATGGCTGCTGGTTTAGGAGCTCAAGTTACTATTATGGATGTAAGTTTAGCACGTCTACGTCAGTTAGATGATATTATGCCTGCAAATGTAAATACAGAAATGTCAGGTGCTGCCTCCCTAACAACAGAAGCATGTATTAACCTT
>NZ_JBXBAV010000136.1:0-30587 GCF_056783245.1 Flavobacterium sp. TC780
TTAATACATGCTCCTGTTGTTAGGGAGGCAGCACCTATTGTATTGAGTGAATGGACAGATATGAAACCTGAAAATGTACACCGATTGCTGCACAATGCATCGGACTGGTTTGCTATTAAAAAAGGGACTACACAAAGTTATGCGGAAGCTATAAAGCAAGGGTATTTTAAGGACAAAATAAAAAATGAATGGAAACGAATGAATGCCATGGATGTCAGTGATGTTTATTACGACAAATTTTTAATCAACGGAAAAAATGAAAATCAGCTTTCTCAATTTAAAGCGGGTGATAAGGTCCGATTACGAGTTTCCAATGGAGGCGCATCAACCTACTTTTGGCTTACCTATGCCGGCGGGAAAATTACGGTTGTGGCCAATGATGGAAATGATGTAGAACCCGTTGAGGTCGATAGATTAATTATTGCAGTTTCTGAAACCTATGACATAATTGTAACCGTTCCAGATGATAAAACAGCTTATGAGTTTTTGGCAACACCGGAAGACCGCACAAAATCTACCTCCCTGTACATTGGCAGCGGGGTTAAGCAATTAGTGACACCCTTGCCAAAGCTTAAATATTTCGAAGGAATGAAGATGATGAACGGTATGATGAAAATGAATGGAGATTTGGATGATATGGGTATGAGCATGAGCCTTAATAAAATGGATATGAATGTAGTAATGTATCCCGAAATCACGGGTGAAACCAAGCCTAAAAGCAATACAAAGATGGATGGTATGAAAATGGATGCAGAGCAATACAATGCCAATGCGCTTTCAGATATTACAACTCTAAATTATGCAATGCTTAAATCGCCTACCAAAACAACACTTCCTGAAAATGCGCCGATTAAAGAACTAAAATTTGAACTTACCGGTAACATGAATCGATATGTTTGGAGTTTGGACAATAAGGTGGTTTCTGAATCCGATAAAATATTAATTAAAAAAGGTGAAAATGTACGCATCGTTTTACATAATAATTCAATGATGCGCCATCCAATGCATTTACATGGTCATGACTTCAGGGTCCTTAATGGCCAGGGAGAGTATGCACCATTAAAAAATGTGATTGATATAATGCCAATGGAAACAGATACGCTGGAATTTAATGCCAATGTAGATGGGGACTGGTTTTTTCATTGCCATATCTTATACCATATGATGAGCGGAATGGGAAGGGTTTTTACTTACGAAAATCAACCTCCCAACCCTGAAATTCCAGACCCAAAATTAGCACGACGAAAACTCTTTGCTGACGACAGGAAATTTCATTTTATGGCAGAGAATGATTTTGCAACCAACGGAAATGATGGTGAAGCAATGTATCAAAGTACGCGTTGGAGTATTGGAACCGAATGGAGATTAGGATACAATGACATGCATGGTTATGAAACTGAAACACATATTGGTCGATATATTGGAAAAATGCAATGGTTAATGCCATTTATAGGATTTGACTGGAGATATCGAAAAATGGGAGAAGATGAACAAGAAAGAAATCTCTTTGGACAAAAGAACACTAAAGATAAACGTGCAGTAGTAAGTCTGGGAGTCAACTATACCCTTCCTATGTTAATAGTAGCACAGGCTGAGGTTTTCACAGATGGTAAAGTCAGATTACAGTTTGAGCGTAAGGACATTCCAGTTTCTAAAAGACTTCGAATGAATTTAATGTGGAATACAGACAAGGAATATATGGCAGGGTTGCGCTATATAATTACCAGATGGGGATCTCTATCCTCTCACTATGATAGCGATATGGGCTTTGGCGCAGGTTTTATTTTAAACTACTAAATTTTTAACTTAAAAAGTAGCATAGCGCAGTTATAACCAAACAGGGAAGAAAAAAATTCATAAAGAATACAATATTTGATAATTCTATATTTTTCTAAATACCGCATTTAATCCGACCAGCCTTTGAAGGCTGGTTTTTTTTGCATCTATTATTACTTTCTTTTTGTACTTCAACCAAGTCTTTGCAAAATGCTCTTAAGTGTCAACCAATTGCAATGCTTTCTAAAAGAGTCTTTTTAAACTAGATATTAGGATGATAGAGAAATGAATTCTGCAGCGGAAAAACTTCTTTCAAATTCGCAGAAGCAGTTTTGTCTCATATAAAGGAATTGATGGAAAACAATAACAACGATTCTACTGATGACGATGAAACATTTAAGGGATCGCAAACCTGGCAAAAAATATTGAAACGCATAAAATTTTATTTTTTTTCTAAGCTAAATTTCCTCACTATTTTATCAAAATCCGATAGTGCTTTATAATGTTCTCTCATTTCCGTTACAGTAGTTACATTCCATATGCTAGGAGCATAAATGGTTTTCATTTTTACGTAAAGCTCCGTTGCTGTGTGTGATTGCAGAATCTGCACATCACTACCAGTATCAACGACTATCTTTATTAGCGTCGTGTTAATGCTTCGTATTGTGAAATAGCAGAGTATGAGGTAGATATAACGCATTGCTAAAGATAAAAAATATTATAATATGTTACAAATCAGGCATAAACCCTAATTTTTAGTGCAAAAAGCCCATTAAAAGCATTGATTTTAATGGGCTTTTTTATTTGTTATTCAAGCAAATATCTTCGAATTCCGCAAAAATGACATTCCTTTTCCAGTCCTCAGTAAGAGGAATTGTTCTGATCATAGCGAACCCTTTGCCAGATTGCATTCTCCATTGCTTCCCCTTAATTTTTAAATTCAATAACCAGTATGCTTCTGTCTCATTTCAGCAGCAAAGGTATTTCCGTGTCCTTAACGCAATAGCAAGGCCAGGCCTTTCAGGTTTGATAAAAAATCTCCACCCATCCGGGTTGTATTTTTTGGCAAAGCCCTGCTATTGCTAAACACTAACCTTTTTATGCTCCCGAAACGAAACATAGCATACTCCGGCTCTTTAGACGAATAAAAAAAATGTCAGCAATGAAAAGTAAAATATTAAAAATGGATTTGATGAAACAAAACAGCACCTCCTCTCATTGCCGAATAAAATTTCAAAAAAAAATAATCACTAAAAATCACAGGAATTATGAACATTACAGGAAGAGTGACAGCGGATGCGCAGGTACGCAACGTGTCGAACAGCAAAACAGTAGTAAACTTTTCGGTAGCCATCAACGACAGCTACAAAAACAAAGCGGGCGAGCGCATAGAGCAGACAACGTATTTCGACTGCGCCTATTGGCTTAGTCCAAAAGTAGCACAGATACTCACTAAAGGTACGGTGGTAGAACTGACAGGGAAAGTGAGCGCAAGAGCGTGGACAGGAAGTGACGGACAACCGCACGCAGGACTGAACTTCAACACCTCGCAAATCAAACTTCACGGGGGCGGTAAAAAAGCCGAAGCTGTACAGGCTCCTGCAGGAAACAACAATGACGATACAAAGGACGACCTACCATTTTAACAACGAGCACCTAAATAATTTAAACAATTTTAAAATTTTAAAATCATGGCACATAATATCAATTTTAACAGCGAAACAGGACGTTATTCATTCTTTAGCGTAAAGGAAAAAGCGTGGCACGGACTAGGGCAAATTGTAGAGCAATACCCAACAAGCGAGGAAGCAATAAAATTTGCAGGGTTAGATTACGAAGTCGTTAAAAGTCCGCTATATACAAAAGGTTCGGGTATCATTCAAACTGCCGACAGTATCGAGATTGGCAGTAACGAATTGGAAGTTCCTAACTACTTTGCCAATATCCGCACTGATAACAATGCAGTATTGGGGGTGGTAGGTAAAGACTATCATATCGTACAGAACCGTGAAGCATTTAATTTTTTTGATGCCATTGTAGGCGGTGGCAACGGAATACTATATGAAACCGCAGGAGCGCTGGGTAATGGGGAACGCATATTTATCACAGCCAAACTGCCCGACTATATCCGAGTTGGAAATGGTGATGATGTAACCGAAAAATACATTTTCCTGACCACTTCGCACGATGGTAGCGGAAGTATAACAGCCGCTTTTACGCCTATTCGTATCGTATGCCAAAACACGCTTAACGCTTCCTTGCGGAGTATGACTAATGTAGTGCGTATCAAACACACTTCTGGAGCAAAACAGCGTATCGAGAACGCTCACAAGATTATGGGTTTAGCGAACACCTTGAGCATCCAGTTAGAGAATATTTTCAATGAATGGGCGAAAGTAAAGGTAACAGACCAGGAAGTGAGAAAGCTAATCCAATTGGCACTTTGTCCAAATAAAGAAACTTTCGATTTACTAAAAAAAGGTGCAGAGGATGAAGTTTCCACGCTGTTCAGAAATATGGTAGACGATGCCTTTGCGTATGCTATGACAAGCGACACACAGCAAATGGACACTACAAAAGGCACATTGTTCGGGGCATATAACGCTGTTACGGGCTACTATCAGAATGTACGCAATTACAAAGACAATGAAGCCAAATTGCAGAGCATTGTTTTGGGTGGTACTGCACAGCTCAAATCACAAAAGGCATTTGACTTGTGTACGGCTTTGCCTCGGACGGTGCAGAAATCCTAAACCTTAATTAGATAACCATAGGCTACCGCCTTAATCGGTGGTAGCCTACTATAACAATAACTGATATGAAAGCTAAATCAATAGAGAAGCTAAAACATCGCCAAATCACAAAGCCTTGAAACGAAATTCAAAGACAGGCTGTATATATCGTTTACTGCAATAAAACCGAGTATTTCTATGTAGATACCAATAGCTTTTAAGCAATTGGGAATAGCTTACAGGCTATTACGAGAACGGAGTTTATACCGGTGAAAACTGAACTGATAAAATGATGAAAATAACAGACTTGAACGGTTGCCCTATTGAGGTGACAAACCTTAACGAAGCCATCAAAATGTCAGGACAGTGCAAGGAATAACAGCCACGATGATAAAAGATTCTCGAGTTCGATAAAAGCAGAAAACATATTGGACAGAGTCATTACGAGACACTCAGAGCCATTAAAAAACAATTAGACGACAATTAAAACTTTAGAACGATGAACGCAAATTTTTTCCATCAGATAGCGCAGTTGCAGATTACAGGTGATTTGCAACTCACAATAGCAAAAGGAGCAGAAAACAATCTAATCGTATCGGTTATGCTCCAAAACGAACGGGTGCGGAGATACGCAAAGAACATCATACCGCCCCTTAATCTTCGGGGAACAGCCGAAGAACTTGACAACGGTTTTTTCGAGAAGATAACCACACCCATACAGACTGCCTCAGGCTTAATGGTCGATATGGAAGGCTTTATGAAGCAGTTGGAAGAAACCAAAAAACAGTCGGCAATGGAGAAAGAAAAGCCGACAGGCAGAAGAAAGAACAGGAAGCCAAAGACAAAAAGTTCAAGGACGCAATGGCAAAAGCGGACGAACTTGAAAAAGAAGGAAAACTCCGTGAAGCATGGGTAAAAGTTCCCGAAATGACAGAGTTCCCTGAAAAGGCTGACGATATACGCAGACGCAAAACAGAATTGTCCGACAAGTTTTCTGCGCCGAGTCTTTTCGGAGCTATAGAGGAAGCAAAACCCGAACCCGCAAAAGCGGAAGCAATAACTGCCAATTACTCAGCAAGAAACCGCACAGGAAGAAACAACTAATGTAATAACATTAAAATTCATCATCATGTTATTAGCAACGCAATTGGAAAGAGTGTTTATACTCAAAGATAAAGGACAGGATATTATATTGACCGATCCCGAACCACGCTGGAGCGTGGAAGCAGTACTGAATTTTTATGCCAACAGGTATCCCGATTTTGACAACCGCTAAAATCTCTGCACCCGCCATCAAGGATGATGCAGTAGAGTACCTATTTGAGAGCGTAATGGGAACTAAAGGATAATCTAAAATTTTAAAGCAATGGACTATGCACAAACATATTATATCGGGAACAATCAAGACCACCCGAACAAAAACCACAAAGGCAGTTGTACAAACAGCTCAGCGGGTTCGCCCAATGGATGCAAAAACCCAAAGATGCGAGCGAGGTTCAAAAAGACAAACGCAGGTCAGTGCCTGTGGAAATGTTGCCAATGGTTTTCTAAAAACTTCGTTCCTGCCAAGGCTGAAAGAAACTGAAACGGTACAGGCTTGTATGGAAACAGCAAAAATGCAGAAGGATTTTTACAAGTCGCTGTCATTACTTGCAGAGCATTACAATATTGAACCTATGCAGACCAACCAATTTGACTATCCGTACAATATGGCATTGGCTATAAGGGATATGGAAGAAAAGTTAAAGCAAATTGTTCTGAATTGGCAGGAAATACGTTTGGTGCAGGACAGTAAGCAAACCTATTTCATCAGTGAGGAAAAATACAACACCGGTACAACCCTGTATTATATACCCATTGAACCGCTGTATCAGATGCTCCACGACCCCAAGCAAAAAGAAACGCCCAATTGCTTATTTCTGTTTGCTCTTACCTATATCACATTGCTGATATTCCTTATTTCAGACAGGAAAACAGTTATCTGTATTGGATGTATGAAATGCACAAAGAGTGGGTGGAGCAGGACGATAAAACTGAAGAAAATGAGCCGTGTAAACTTGAGTTTGAAAAAGCGGAATTCATCGGAGATTATATCGAGCAAAAGATTTTTCACCCTATGAGTTTACAGGTATTTCAAAAGCGTTTAAACACTTTTAAAAGAAGTAATGCATTCGACCACGAGTGTTGGCTGACAGCTTCTAATGCCTTTGCACTATTTACGGAATATCCCAAAGGCAAGCATTTTCCGAAATGCTCCAATGCGGGAACAAGACCCTGATAATGACGACGACGACAATGAAACCATCGGTATGGAAAAGTATATTTCCTTTATATCGCACACAAAAGGATGGCTGTACGAGAACCTTGCCGAGAGCATCAACAATGAGTTTAACGAGTACGCAGAAATGCAGGAACCGACCATCTGCAAACGTTTCGACAAAAAAGTGGTCACGAAAAACAGCCTTGATTTTGAAAACCGATTATTTGCGCTTTTGGACGATATGTGCAGTTTACTTTATAACTATAAAACCACAATGGAAATGAAAAATACAATAGATATAACAGAAAGCTTTCGGTACATTGTACCATCCTAAATCCGCACTCGTTTTCTATGAAACCAAAGGAGCGGAAAGCGATGTATATGTGGAGCATTTTGATATGGACAAAAACGGCACTCCTATAAATGCCCACCCACTCACAGAGAGGGAAGCAAGAGTATTGGCAAAGGCATTGGTAACAGAAAAGGACAAGAAACAAGCTTTTTTAAAATCCAATGGGATTTTGCCATCAAACATTCTGCATATCAATCCCAAACAGAAAAAGGCGCAGTACTATGGTACACTCAAAGCACAGAAAGCGACAACTGTATTTTGTGGATGGTTTGGATATTCCCAACGGAATTGCTATGTACCGCCAATGGTTTGGTATGCCAACAAAAACAGCCTTGCGGTTTTTGCCTTGCTAAGCGATAGAAGACCAACAGAGAAAACACCATTGTATTATGCGCCATTTTTTAATATCTACGAAGACGGCAAGGTATGTATGGGTTCGGTCAATATCAATATTAAAAACTCCGCTTCGGTAGAGGAATTTACACTGGCTTGGGAAGATTATTTTTTTAACAGCTATTTCAGTCATTTATTGGGAAACAACAGTCCGATAAAAGGCAATTGTGTAAACCTTTGGAAAGACCTTATCGAAACGGGTAAATCTTTTCCTAAAGAAGTATTGAAAAAACACAACAAAACACTTAAAAATCTATTGCCATGAATACCGAGAAAACAAAAATACATTTTACGGATAACTATCTCATAAATCCGACTAATCCTATTACCGTAAACATAATCGGTGCAGGCGGAACGGGTTCAAAAGTATTGACCGCCTTAATGGAAATGAACCACAGTTTAATTGAACTTGGACACGCAGGTTTATCTGTTCGCCTTTGGGATGATGATGTTATCACGAGTGCCAATTTGGGCAGACAGCGTTTTGCCCAGTGCGAGGTAGGATTATATAAATCCGTTGCTCTGATAAACCGAGCCAATCGTTTTATGGGAACAAATTGGAAAGCGGAAACGGTGAAATTTGAGAAAGGATAGATTGGGAAGACTGCCCCAAAATGCACAGGCAACTATCTATATTACTTGTGTGGACAATGTACAGGCGAGGTTTGGGGTTGCTGAAATACTTAAAGAATTATGCAACCGCAGAAATCATAGAGATACGCCAAAATATTGGTTAGACTTTGGCAACAGCCAACATACAGGACAGGTCATATTATCCACTATCGGAGAGATTAAACAACCCAATTCAGAAAAATATGAAACGGTGGCAAGCCTGCCATTTGTTACCGATGAATTTGGGAACTTACTGAGACAAGTCTGAACAGCAGGACGATACGCCAAGCTGTTCTTTGGCCGAAGCCTGGAAAAACAGGAACTTGTTTATCAATTCCTCTTTGGCGCAGATGGGATGTTCGTTGCTTGTGGGGCTTGTTCCGCATATGGTATGACCCAGTACAGGGGATTTTTCCTTAATCTTAAAAACTTTCAGTCACAGCCCATAAAAATCGCCTGAACCCGAAAATTCGGGCGGCAAAAAGACAATCCCTCCCAAAAGGTCGGGACAGTCTTTTTGCGTTTAAGCAGTGCAGCCATTTTAATAAAAATGCACGATGCGCCATTTTATCAAACAGGCTGCGGGAATTATGCAAGGGATATATAGTATCCCTTTTATTGTTTTTTGGGACTTCTTTTCTTTCCACACAAGTGGCCAAAGAAAAGAAGCAAAAGAACGCCACAGCATTACAATCGGATTTTTGGTTGTTGCTTATTACTTCATTAGCTTTGTTTTCCAAAGAGAGAACCCCTTGAATAAATGCTCGATATTTTCAAATTCTATAAAGACGATCAATTCTTTTTTGCATTGCTGTCCAAACCCCATATAATACCCAAAACGCTCCAGAGGTATTTCCGCTAGTTGCCCTACGGTATGAACATCCAAAACTTCGAGCATGTTATGCATTCTCTTACTAAAAGGGAAATGGCTATCGTAGAGTTTTTTACTGAGGCCAACTTCTAGTTTTGTTTTTCTCTTTTTTGATCTGATGACTACCCTTTTTTAAGTCTTGTTTTAATTGCTGTAATTTGTCCTTGTAAGCATCAATTTCGGCAAGCAGTTCTGTTACGCTTTTTACTTTTTTGTAGGTTCTCTGGTAAATTTGGCGAATGTTTTCGCTCGTGAACCCATAGCTGTCTGCTACTTCTTGCAGCGACATTTTTTCCAACAGGAGCTTTTGCATGACATCATATTCCCTCTCAGAGAGTACTTTTCTGGACATTTCGAGGTAAAAGGTATTGGTACGGTCTATAACATTTTTCATAAAGGGACTGTTACGGTTTCATTAGTAAAAATATGTAAGGGTATCTTGAAATAAATCTAATATACTAAGGTTTATTTGGTTATGCAATTTTTGTGTTATTGATCAGCAAGTAACTATAAAGACAACAACCCGAAGAAGCTTCGGGTTGGGAAGTACATGCAAATTTTATAAGATGTTTTAAAAAGCAGTTTTTAAAGGTTAATCACTGCTGTTAAACTCAAAACTCAACTTTTTTTCGTTTCCGAAATTATCCGAAATCCAAACATCAAAGGATTGGGAAACGGCTGAGTGGGAGGTGTAGTACAACCTGAATTGCCTCTCTTGTATTGCGTACAAATCATTGGGGAGGTAAGGAGGATCATCGTAATACTGCAGTGTCCCTTGACCGTCAAATTGGAAGTATCTTATAAAATACTTAGCGCCGGAGTAATTTCCGCTTTTCTTTATGTTTATTCTTATTTCTACGGTTTCACCATTGGCAATGTCTTTGGGTACGGGCATTAGCTGTAGCTCGAAAGGAAAATTATGCTGGATTTCCAGCTCGTCCTTATCACAGGACAGCAGTGCAGTGGAACTGAGCAGTAGGGTTAGTAGTACTAGTAATAAGCCTACTCTCAGTGGGTTGAAAAATGGTATCATCATATTGCGTTTTAAAAATTAAATCTTAATCCCATACCAGCTGAAGGGCGGAATTGTTTGAAATCAGTGCCCCACAAAATTTTTGTTCGGGCTTGCAGCAGCAGAACAAAACGATCCGAGAGATAGGTTTCAAAAGATAATCGTCCGCTTGCGCCATAAATGAAATTATCCTTAGGAAGTATTTCTGCTCCATCAGGGAGTAGGTATTCACCATGGTTGATCGTTTCATAACCACCAACAGCGTTATAATGGCATTCAGGGTAATATACCGACGGGTATCGCCCAGCAGGAAAAAACTGTATCCGCTTTCTGCGGTATAGGTTTGGTGGGGTATGCGAAGGTCTTTGTACTGGTAGTACTGATGAACATATTCCAAAGCCCAAAGCTTATAATTGCCATTTTTACCGTTTTGGATCAAACCAATAGTAAGGTAATAATTTTTGCCTGAGTTTCGTTTGACAGGGTTCCTGTATTGATCTCGACTCCCTTTTGTCCTGGTAGCATGCGCTGTGCGAGGCTGGGGGTGATGCTTATCAGAATAAACATCATGCTATAGATATACTTTTTCATTTCTGGTACTGTTTTTAAGTGATATTAAAACGTAAGGTGCAGGTCACTGATCAGTCTGGCTTTAATCAAGTCCGAATTTTCCACTTGAAATCTCTGGTGCCTGCCGCCGTTCTTTTCAAAAATTTCAATGAGCAGTATTTTGTCATCGGCAAGGGTAAACTGATCTAAGAGGAAAACATTTTGATCTGTTGTTATGCCGCTAATGGCACTCAGTGGCTTGTAAATGCGCAGTGGCACTATTGCTCTTTCCTGCACTACGGTACGTTTGGCTGTTTTTTTATCTACTACCTTGAAATTGATAAAATCAATTTGAAAAGGAACAGGAGTACGGTTTTCAAGTTGCGTATGGAAGTAGTATTTGCCATCGTGTATGTAAATGGCTTTTAGGGTAAATTCAATGCCAAAACTTTTAGAACCGATGTGTCTTATGATGCCTTTGTCCTTTTTGTAAATGGTTTCCATAAGTAGCCCTGCCAGAGAAGGAGAACTATTGCCTAATTCTTCAAAAAGTACCTCCTGTCCGGCGGATTTGTCTACCGCCTTTTGCATTACCAGAAGGTTGTAACTCAATGTAGATGGGCAGGCACTGTAATAAGCGTCGAAGCTGTAAAAAAGGCCGTCATCGGTAATCACCGAAAAATTGGTTTCAGGTTCAAAATGCTTTATAGCCGCTTTCACACGAAGCACATTTTCGGCATCTTCTGCTTTTCCTGCAATTAAGTATTCACTTCCCAGATCCACATAACGTATGGCGCTTGGGAAAATCAGATGAGAAGTCTTATCGTAGGTAACCTGCATTTCGTAGGATTCTATCCTCCCCAAAGCAAGCGATGTTTTTGCTGTTTCCTGTGCAAAAGTGGCAGCGGCAGAGCCGATCATAAGGGCAGCTGCCCAAAAGTTTTTTAAATAATTTTTCATTTTTACGTTATTTTAGTTTACTATTATTTTTTAGAGACTAGAAATACCTGATAGCCAGCTTTCAGGGTAACTTTTGGCGTTTTTACTTTTTTGGAGAAATAGCCTGAAATGCCCTGTACAACGCCCCTGCTCAAATCTGCTGCGACCTGCTGTCCGGCTGATTGGGTCAGCATCAGGCTCGTTCCTGAAGTCTGGCTCATATTGCCTGCCATTTCTGAAAGCGCATTCATTTCAGGAGAATACGGGACGTACAACCCCTGCTGCCCGTCAAGGTCATAAATGGTTATGTCTACAGGGATAATACTGCCACCCAGTTCTATGGAAGTAATTTTCATCTGTAAACGGCCGCCCTGGAATTTAGCCATTGCAGTTAAGAGTGTTCCCTGCGGGATGGTGCGGTTAGGGGTTTGGGCAACTTCCAATAAACGCAGGCGTACGCCGCTTTCACCAATAATGGTCTGTGTTTCCTGTATGCAGGCTTTCACACTGTTTCTGGGTTGTGCAATCTGCCCTGCAGATCCCGGAGTATAAAAATTCCTGTTTTTATTTGCGCTCCAATCCGCTAAAAAAGTACTATCTGAAGGCGCTCTGTACAAAGCCGAAACGGCTTTTTTTCCTGCAGGAGCGAATGCCACAAAATATTCCTTTTGCGTACTGGTAGAAGCTGTAATGCCTTTGTTTGGGGAAGCTTCACCATTATTTGTACCTGTCGGGAGGTATTTTGCCGCCATCTGATAGGACTTTTCCATGAGTGCCAGCTGGTCATCTACTGTCACGCTTTTGGGAACATCTTTAGCAGCCAGCTTTTCTTTCAGCTCATCAAGCTGTCTGCGGAGTTCCTGCATTTCATTATTGTCATCCTTATAAAAGGAGCCAAGCGCACTCTGAGAATTGCGGTAACTGTTTAATGCCGAATTACCTGCTTTTCCCGTATTATTACCGTAACCCATGCTTTGATCTTCGGGGTCAGCGAGCGTATCCTGATTGTTTTTAGATGAACTGTCCTCATTCCAGTAATCGGACAGCGTGGTCAAGGGCATTACGTTTTTCCTGATCTTTCTGTTCCAGCATTTCTTGCTCATACGCCTTTTGTTTGTCGGCCTGCATCCCGGCTTCGCTGGCCTGTGGGACGGCATCATTCAGCCCGATATTTTCGATTGCCGCCTTGTCTGAAGACGGTTTAAATATCAGGTACATACATCCGAGAAACACGATTCCCATTAGTATGAATAGTACCGGTTTTTTAAGTTGTTCTTTGCTACTCTTTTTATCATCGGGCAGATTGGATGCTCTGGATTGGTCCGCTTCTTCAACCAGAACGCTGACCTTTTTTTCATTTTCTTTCATAAATCTTTTCTTTTAATTTTGTTGATAAGGTGTCCAATTGGGAGACAGGACTTTCTTTTTTACGCACAGGGTTGTCAATATGCTCGATGACCATCCTGTTATCAGATTTTGCCGTGTCGTACCACACTTTTAAAATAACCACGGTAGTAAGCAGCAGGTACGCTAAAAAAAGGCAGAACGTATATCTTCGCTGTCTGTCTAAGGATAAGGCCCGCCAGCTTTTATCCTGCTTGTCAAACCACTTGTCAATATTTATTCTTACTGTTTTCATACTTTAAAGATTATGGGGTATTACATTCTAAACCCTCTTATTGGCGGAGTAATGTCTTCATTGGGTTTTTCTGAAACCTGAGCAATAGCCTCCTTTATTGTCGGAACCGAACTTGCTGTAAGGTTTGTCAGTTTAGATTCCTTCATTAATTGCCCGTAGCGGTCTGTTCTTTTTATATACATTTCTGTATCCCCTAAATCGAATTTCCCGTTCTCGTATCTTACCCGCATATAGCACTCAACCTTTGGCTTGTCTTCCCCATTCCATTCTAGGTAGGTGGATAAATGCAGGAAATTTGCTAATCTCGGAGCATCATTACCATTTTCCCAAGTCTTTAAAAATCCACTAATACTATCCTTTAGTTTGTCTGGACAACAGCCCTCCGTATGGAAATAACCGTCATATCCCTTATCGTCAGGGTTTTTACCAATGCGTCTAAATGAAGTAAAAGTTTCATATCCCATAATTTTTAGCGTTCAATGACTTCTATGTCCTTATTTTCCACCACGGAAAATTTTTCGATATTAAAACCCTGCGGGTTATTGTCCGAGCGGACGGAGTTAACCAGAAAACAGGACGTAACAAGGTTACGTTTTGTCACATTGCTCGAACGGATGATAAACTGTTTGGCATAGGTGCGCACGGCATACGGATACTTCTCAAATCGCAGGCGACGCTGTCAATTTCGATACGCTGCTGTACATTGCCCGATATGATACGGTTGTAATATCCTTTTTCCGAAAGGTCTTTGTAATAATCAAAGGCACTTTTATCGGCAAGATTAAATGCTCTTTTCATGTTGCTCTCAATGGCATTTTTATCTGGAGCGAGCGTAAAGAACAGTTCGTGGAAGCGCCTTACGTGTTCCCTTGCTTCCACAGGACGGTTGATTGACGCATCTTGCGCGAGTGCCAGCATGAGTGATTTGCCATTGTCCAGCACATATATTTTTTGTCGCTGTTGTTCAGCAAAACTGTAAGATCTCCACACGGCATATCCCGCAATGCCTGTGCAGAGCACGGCAAACACAATAGCATATAATCTTATCTGCCTGAAACTGTTTTCGATATTTCTTAGCGTTTTAAATTCCATATTCTTGAATAATTAGTTGTTTTATTTGCTCATCAGCCTTCCGCCGATATTTCCTGCTGCTGAACCGGCTCCTGCTCCGGTAACATTTCCTGCTTTCATCGCTGTCTGATTTACATTGCGGGTAAAGTTCCCTGCTCCGCCGGCCTGGATAATCCAGCCTGTCACTGTTGGAATAGTGAAGTAACCCACAATTCCTATAATCATAAATATGATATACACGGTATTTGAAGTGTCGGGAATAAATGTCGGATCAGACAGCATTTCAATGTCACGTTCGAGTATCAGGGATTGAATCCTAGCGAGCATCGAGCTAAAGAGGTCAGCTACAGGAAGCCAGAGGTAGACACTTATATATCGTGTGAACCACTGATTAAGCGTAGACTGAAAACCGTCCCACACGGAAATAGCAAAGGCAATCGGGCCGAGTATGGAAAGGACGATAAGAAAAAATGTCCTGATGGTATCGATCACCAATGCCGCCGCCTGAAACAGTACTTCCAAAAGATTACGGAACCATTCTTTCATAGCTTTCTCAATCTTATACTCCTGACGATCCATGTACATACCTGCCATTGTCCCGATGTCTGAGGGCGACCAGCCGAGTTCATCCAGCTTCTTGTCGAACTCTTCATCCGAAACCATATAGGCAGTTTCTGGATTTCGTACCATTGCTTCGTATTCCAATTGGTCTTTCTGCTGCTGTAGTTTGTTCAGGTCAAGCACCTGGTCTTCGAGTATAGCATGCGTTCCTGTAACTATAGGACTTAGCACCGCATTAACGGTTCCAAGGACGATCGTGGTAAAAAACATGATACATAATCCCAAGGCAAAAGGCCGCAGGAGAGGAAACATATCGATAGGTTCGGCACGGCTTAACGCCTGCCATACCTTTAATGCTACATAGAACAGCGCGCCCAGTCCGGCCAAACCTTTAGCTACCGCTGCCATATCGCCTGCAAGCGGCATCATGTCATCGTAGAGTGAACGCAGGACTTCGTGAAGATTATTCCATTCCATCCTTTACCAGTATTTTTGGTTGGAAGTCCCATAGAGTTCAAGCACTCTCTTGGCATCATTTTTCTTTTTAGCCCTGAGATAACTCACTGAAATATTCTTGCTGGTATAGTAGCGGACAAGACTGTGATACTCTTTGACTTCTTTATAAACGCGGTCGATAACGTCCATGCGCTCTTTGTCATTTAGAGAAAGATTCGATGCGGTAACTATCTGCTTGAGTTCCTTCAGAAGTTCGGTACTCTCATTGAGCAGTGCTGAATAACCGTTTCCAATAGCCGCAAGTTCCTGCGGTGTAAAATTGGGATCGTTCATCATCTTGCCGAAGTTGGTAACATACATCTCCGACACATCGCCAACCAAAAGCACGGTCTGCTGCACTTTACGGGCATCTTTCACAAGGTTGCTTACGGCTTTGAGTTTGTCGTAATACTCTTTTCCCTGATTGTACACTTTCTCCACTTCCTTGAAATTTTTAACAACATTGGATACCGTAGTATGAAGTCTGTACGATTTCATTAGCGCTATTGAGGATACCTGAAGCCAGGTTCGTACGGATCTGTAACTACACACTGGGCTTTTACTGAGGGCGCTGCGGCAAGTATAATTGCTGCATACACCATAAACATTTGTTTTTTCATTTTTCTTAAATTTAAATTGTTAATTATTATTATGATTTGCTTTCTCGCGCCTCTGCATAGCAATATGCTTAATGGCGAGTTCCACATTGCCGTCCAATTCTGATGCGAGCTGCATCACTTCCATTTTTTCTGTTTCTTCAGTGGTATAGGCGAGGTACTCCTCAAGGCTCACTTCTGTAGCATATACTGCTGAATCCGTACCACCAAGGCCTATCCATACTTCCTTGTAAAGGCGCGAAGCATCATTATTCATATTGATAGAAAGTACCTGTGCCTTTTCCTTATCGGTCAGACCAAGCATCGCCTGAATGTCATCGAACTTGTTCATGTACTTGCGCTGGTCCAACAGGATTTTACAGTCGGAGTTATTGATAATACTTTCTTTTACAATAGGAGACTGGATGATATCATCCACTTCCTGCGTTACTACTATTGCCTCTCCAAAGAACTTTCTCACAGTCTTAAACAAATACTTGATGTATTCCGCCATTCCTTCCTTGGCAATGGCTTTCCAGGCCTCTTCAATGAGGATGAGCTTGCGGATACCTTTGAGCCTTCTCATCTTATTTATAAAGACCTCCATAATTATGATTGTCACGATGGGAAAAAGAATTTTGTGGTCTTTAATGGCATCAATCTCAAAAACGATGAATCGCTTGGAAAGCAGGTCTAACTGCTTATCGGAATTGAGCAGGTAATCATACTCTCCGCCTTTGTAATAAGGTTCCAGGACATTGAGGAAATTGGCAATATCAAAATCTTTTTCCCTAACCTGTTTTTCCTGAAGTACCTGGCGGTAATCACCCTGAACATATTCATAAAAACCATTGAAAGACGGATATATATCATCGCACTTGATACGTTCTATGTAACCGCTCACCGCATTGGACAATGCTACTTCTTCAGAACGGGTTGGCGGCTCGTCATCCCGTTTCCAAAGGGTAAGAATGAGCGTTTTGACACTTTCCCTTTTTTCAATGTCAAATACGCCATCATCTGTGTAGAAAGGGTTAAAGGCAATTGGATTGTCCTCTGTATAGGTAAAATATACCCCGTCTTCTCCTTTGGTTTTGCCTTTTATTAGCTCACATAATCCCTGATAGGAATTACCTGTATCGACCAGCAACACGTGTGCGCCCTGCTCGTAATATTGCCTTACCATATGGTTAGTGAAAAAAGATTTACCGCTTCCCGACGGACCCAAAATAAATTTGTTCCGGTTGGTGATAATCCCGCGCTTCATCGGCAAATCAGAAATATCCAGATGGATGGGTTTGCCAGTGAGCCTGTCTGCCATTTTGATACCGAACGGTGAGGGCGAATTGTGGTAATTCGTTTCTTCCGTGAAGAAGCACAAGGCAGGTTCAATGAAGGTATAAAAGCTTTCCTCGCTTGGAAAATCACCTGCATTTCCAGGCATTCCAGCCCAATACAGCGTGGCCACATCGGTGGTATTGTGTCGCGGCTTGCATTCCATTAGCGCCAGTGCACTCCCGCTATCATTTTTTAGCTGTTTGAGTTCCGCCGGATCATCCGACCATGCCATAATGTTGAAGTGTGCCCTGATGGAAGAAAGACCGAATGAATGTGCTTCGTTCAGGTATTTTTCTATCCACTCTTTGTTGATTTGGTTGGCACGGCTGTAGCGAGCCAAAGAGTGCATATTTCTCGCTGATTTTTCAAACTTCTGAAGGCTCTCTTCGCTGTTATCCAAAAACAGATATTGGTTGTAAATGTGATTGCAGCTCAGAAGCAGTCCAACAGGTGCAGCAAATGACAGCCTGCAGTCGCTTCGGTCTGTAGAAAGTTTTTCATAACGGGTATCTGCCGAGACGGTTCCTGGCAGGTCATCCGTATCGGACAAGGTATGCAGGCACAGCCTTTTGTTTCCGATACGGACCTCTTCAGCGCCCAGTACGATATCCTGCATCGGTGTTGCGGCTTCTCTGGAAAGCGTTAGGTATTGTTCCAGTAATCCCTGCTTTTCATCTGTACCAACAAGGTCTTCTTCACTCAGGCGGTTCAGCTTGATAAGTCCGCTATCGTTAATGATACGCTCAAACTGTGCGACGGCTTCCATAAAACGATGAATCGTTTCCTTGTCCCTGATTTCCTTTGGTATAAGCGAACCTTTGCATAGCGAAGAGAAATTGCTCTGCATTCGCATCCTTTCCTTAGTGGTCTTGGTCAGGAAAAGGTAACAGTAATGGTTCAGGAATGGACGCTCATTAAAATGACGCTGATAGGATTTAGCCAGAAAGCTCTGGTCATCCTTTGCCAAATCAGGGGCGTAGTTTTCCTTGATATACCAATCCTGTTTGTGGATTACCGTAAAATCAGGCAAAGTCTTGATAGCCTTGTGCCAGGCAGAATGAATAGCTTCATATTCCGCAGATGCAACTGTAAAAAGTTCCGGTAAACGCACTTCAAAGCAGGCGGTAATGTCCGCGTCCTTTGACAGGATGCAGTTATTCTCTACCGCCAGTAATGGAAAACTGCTTTCCAATGTTGTGGTCTTTGCTGAATTTCTCATACGGCATTGGATTTAGGGGTAAACCTCAGATAGCAGTGTACAGGCTTCCGGCAGATGATGTAGCGGGGATGCCTTTTCTTTGCACCCACTTTCATGAGTCCGTGCTCACCGTATTTTTTATTCAGGGAGAAAGTCTGCCATACAATAAGAGAAGCACCGCCGGCTCCAAGAAACAGGCAGATGAAGGAGTTAACTCCCGCCATGTATAGTATCATGACCAGGATAAGAGTTCCGAGCAGTCCGCCGGCAAAAATGAAAAGGTATTGTGCTTTCAGCCCCTTAAACTCTACGGTTCTCCCAATGCCCTTGTTGATGTTATAATTACTCATAAGACTGTGGGATTAAAGGAAGAATGAGCGCAGGATGGTTGCAGCTACTATTAGGAAGATACAGGCACCGAACCAACTTGCTGCGGTTTTGCTTGTATCGGGATCGCCGCTGCTGAATTTGTTATATACCTTAACACCTCCGATAAGGCCTACCACTGCTCCGATGGCATAAATAAGCTGCGTGGCGGGATCGAAATACGAGGTTACCATCTGCGTGGCTTCATTGATACCCGCCGTACCATTTCCCTGTGCCAGCGCACCTAAACCTGTCAGCATTGCCACTGCTCCCAACAGGATTTTTTTTGTTTGTTTTTCCATGATTAAAAACTTTAATTGTTTCTGATTTCCCACACTTTGCGGGCGTTCAGTACAAAGATGTTATGGAAATCAAGGCGTCATAACAATATGGCAGTCAGTGGAATTACTTGGCTAACTTTGGCATTATTGTAGATGTTTAAGCATAAAAAACGCCAGACTTTTTTAAAGTCTGGCGTTCTGTTCTCGGAGTTCCGACTTACATTTTTCGTCCTTTAGGTTTGCTTTTATCCGGTTGTGCAAGCAGCTGTTTTTCGTTGGCTTTTTGGTGGTTCTTTTCGGTTTTGAGGTTGCTTTCAATCAAATCAGGAAGAAAGGTTTTTTTCCATGGAATAGGCTTCGCCCTAAACTTTAATTTCAAACCGTGCTTTGCAAGTCCTTGCGTAAGTTCAAATCCGTGTTGCCTGTTCCATCCAATTCTGTCAAGCAATCTTTCAGAGGGAAACCGCACAGCTATTAAATCTTTGGGAAGCTCCTTGATATTCTGATAGTCGGGCTCCTGGAATTCGTGGGTGTTAGGATTATAAGGTATGGTATAGGTTCTTTTGTCTTCATCGTAGTAGTTTTCGATATTCGAGAGCACAATACCTTTAGAAAGGAAATCATCTTTTGGTCGGAGCATATCCATTCGGATATCAACGTAGAATGTATGTCCTGCAATATCTACCGTTGGCAATATTCCTTTGTTTACACGTAGATCAAAAGTTTTTTGATCTACCATTAGCTCAAAATCAGATTTACCCTTTACCTCTTCTGGTGCATAATTATATCGGGCAGCCATTCCTTGCGGATCAAGTGCCACAAATTCAGAAATCTTAACTGTTATACATTCACGGTCAAACATAGATGGCAGATTTTTATTTTTCAGGCTTTAGTCAAAAGTATAACCATCTCCTACATCACGCATATTTTCAAATGCAATGATATTTGTCGGGTCAGCCATTTCCCTGAGTTCAAGTTTGGATACATCTACAATAAAGTCGGTACCTTCAATATTTATGACTGGCAGCTCTCTTTCCATGATATTCTGTGTTTTTTATTAAACAATAAAGGGGAGTATTGCCCTTTCAAACAAACTCCCCAATATCAAAATCACCCAAATCATTTTTCCGCAAAGTGGAAGAACCGGAATCAGGTTCAGAGAGACTGCTGTCCAACAGCATGGCTATTTTTCTTGAAGCACCCTCTATAGAATTTTCCAGCAGGCTGAATAATTCAGTACCCTGTATTTTTTGAACTATTACAATTGCCGTTTCTTTTTGAGCCTGCTCCAATTTTTCTTTTTGGAGTAACACCCCTACGGAGCTTAGTTCATCATAGGTAACCCCTTGGGCAAGACTGTCATCACCTGCGGATATTCCATACTTGTTCCATTCTTCTTCTTCCTCTTCAAAATCAGGCATATTACTGAAAACTTCGTCCAGCTCTTCCTGCGGAATTTGAATACCTACGTTTTCATTTTTGTCGTATTCAATGTCTAAATTATAGGGATTTATCTCTGTTTCCTCAATTTGGCTCTCAGTGGCATTGTTTGGAATTGAAAGGCTTCTTACAGGCTTGGGCTGACCCATAATATCCGGCAGGTTTGGGTTAACTTTTTCCTGTTTCGGCTGCTGTTGCTCCGACCTTTTCTTAATGACAATCTTGTCCTGCAAAAGCAGGACAATGACTATCAGCAGGCATATCACAATTACATTTTCCATAGCTTATAAAATGGGTTTAAAACGTTCGTTGAAATAATCAGTAATATCATCCCCAAACTCCTTAAAGTGATGTTCAAGGATGTTGTCAATATATGAGTACAGTGTTGTCTTTTCTTCCCTCGTTAATTGCACAATGCGGATTAACCTTTCGTGATATTCGGGACGTATGTAAACAACCTTTCCATTGCGACCTGAAGGAAACCGATTGACCATAAATATCTCATCATAATCCACCTTCTTTGAAGAAGCAGTGCGGACTTTTTCTTTTGGTTTTGGTTCCTTTAGTATTTCTTTTTGCTGATTAGCTTCGGGTACAGTAGAAGACTTATTACCACTCATGATGTTCATGATTAACTCCTCATCAACAGCAGGTTTATCAAAGTCTTTTCTTCTTTTATCTATTGACATCCTTAAGTGTTTTTAGAGATTAACAATTTTTAAAAACTCCTCGACAAACAAATCTATTCTAGTTGCTTTCATAAGCTGTGGTTCGGCAGGCAGCAAACTTGACCGAAATACACTGTTTAGTGTATCATCCGTTTCTTTCCTAAAACGTTTACTATCCATTATTTTTGAGGTCATTACAGATAAATCAAGCTCGTTAATAACACTTTGGTAAGCTTCATATATTCCTGTCTTTTCCCGACCGTCTACCTGGTTCCAAAACATCCACATTTTTTGATCCTTATTACTCTGATCTGTTTCGGGTAAACCAAGGAATGCTTTAGTAAAGCTCAATGTACTTTCCATAACTAGACGGTCAGCACTGATTGGAGAAAAAATAAAATCCATTGTTCTTAAAGTAGTAAGCACACCTTTTGTATTGGCTGTACCCGGAAGGTCAAAAAAAATTATATCAGGCTCTATTGCAGATTCATTTACATATTCCAAAGCCTTTGATAAGGCATCCTCCGCTTTACAACTGATAATAGGATATGCCTTTTTATTGATACTTTGATACAACTTCATTGCAGCTCTTTTATGGTAGTCATTCTGCATAATCGTTTTCAAATCTCTTTCTCTCATATTGGCTAAACTGTGTTGCGGAAAATCACAATCCATTACAAGTACATTAAATCCTAAACGATAATGCAATACACTTGAAAGTAGTGAAGTCATAGTAGATTTTCCAACACCGCCCTTAGGCGTTGAAAAACTGATTTTTAAGGTTTTCATTTTTGTTTCCATTTTTTGAATATTTATTGTTACACATTTTATTTGTTTGGTAGGTTTGAATATTGGTGTATTTGAATAGTACCTACTTTCAGGGAAACCTGTATTCCCTTTTTGAAAATTTCCTTGATTGTTGTTTGCTTTTATTACAGTTTGGTGAGTTATAATTTTTAGCAAATGGTAAGCGTTGCAATCGGTAAACTGCTTTACCACTTTTATGCTTTTACATTTTTAAAGTTTTACTCTTTTAAAACCTTATGCTTTTATTCCAAAATATCTGTATCCAAATACTCCTTTCTTATTTAACTGTACGCATTTTTTATAACCTGCATTAAAACCATAAAGCAAATAAAGCAATTGAATTAGCTCCTTATTGATGTGTGGTAGTGTTTGGCAATCAAAGGCAGAGTTTGTCTGGTGATTACATTACAATATTCTTGCAGACAGATCTTTACTTTGTAAAATGATTTTTATTAACAGATTTATGCGAAGCATCCTGACAGAATGGAAACTAAACAGAACGGCATCGAGCCGTTTTTCCCTGTTACACTTAATCCGTCCCGAAGGGCGGATTTTTGTGTTCAACGGAACACGGCAAGTTGTGTTTTGAGGCACTCGAAACCGAGTTCGTGCCTCAAAACAACTTGCCCTGCCGGGAGCTGAAAAACACCTTCCGAAGTCAGGGTTTTGTGTAAGGATTAAAATGGACAGGTTATGGACGAAAACAATAACAACAAACGCAATAAGGGTGGACGTTCGCCAAAAGACGACCCAAGCATCCACCGCCACGTATTTTGGCTGACGGACGCGGAAAATGCCAAACTTTTATCGCTTTTTGAAACATCGGGAATGCCCAATAAAGCAAAATTTATCATTTCGCTGCTTTTCAGCAAGGAGATGAAATCGGTTAAAATTGACAAAGGGACAGTTGATTTTTATATGCGATTGACTTCATTTCACAGCCAGTTTCGCTCGGTAGGTGTAAATTATAACCAGATTGTAAAGCTGTTGTACCGTCATTTTTCCGAGAAAAAGGCGGCAGCTTTTCTCTATAAATTGGAAAAACAGACTGCTGAGATGGCGCTATTATGCCAAAAAATCATTCAGATAACCGAAGAATTTGAAGCAAAATATGTGAAAAAAAATCCTTAGAAATGATAGCAAAAATCGGAAGAAGCGGAAATTTATACGGGGCATTGGCATACAATCAGCTAAAAGTAGAGAATGAAAACGGGCAGATTTTGTTTGGCAATAAGATGATTGAAACCGCAAGCGGTCATTATTCCGTTGCGCAATTAGCTCAATCTTTTGCCCCTTATCTAATAGCCAATCGCAATACCGAGAAACATACTTTGCATATTTCGCTCAATCCTGACCCGAAAGATAAAGTAAGTGATGACAGGTACAGGGAAATGGCGGAAGAATATATGAGGGAAATGGGTTATGGCCAGCAGCCTTTTGTGGTGTTCAAGCATACCGATATTGACCGTAGCCATATTCATATTGTATCGGTTTGCGTGGATGAGCAGGGCAAAAAGATTCCAGACAGTTTTGAGAAAATGCGCTCTATGAATGTCTGTCGTGAACTGGAAAAAAAACATGGATTGATACCCGCAACTGATAAAGAGTATAGACAGAACGACAAGGTTTTCCGTCCGGTAGATTATCGCTCAGGTGATGTCAAAAGTCAGATAGCCTCAGTAGTGCGTCACCTGCCGAACTATTATCAATACCAAACTTTGGGAGAATATAATGCTTTGCTTTCTCTTTTTAATGTTACCACCGAAAAAGTAAAGGGCGAGTTGAAGGGAAAAATGCAGCAGGGTTTATTATATATCCCCTTAAATGCAAAAGGCGAAAGAGCCGGACATCCGTTCAAGGCTTCTTTATTCGGAAAGAATGCTGGACTACCTACTTTGGAATTAAACTACGCGAAATGCAAAGAGACTTTAAAAGACCACCCGGCAAAGCCAACCATTAAAGCTGCAGTTACCATTGCTTTACAATCAACAAGTGATGAGCTGGTTTTTAAAAAACAGTTAGGCGAACAGGGAATTAACGTAGTAGTACGCAGAAATGATACAGGACGTATTTACGGAATCACCTATATAGACCATAATTCTAAAACAGTATGGAACGGTTCACGATTGGGAAAAGAGCTTTCTGCCAATACCTTTAATGATTACTGGAACAATAATATCAAACCGGAAATTATAGAGCCTGTGGAAGTGCAGTCAAAAATGACAAAATCAAAAGATGCAGATCTTCCTGAAGAGGAACCTCATCATTTATTCGACTTCCTGAATACAGCTGAAAAACACGAAGACGGTTTGATTGAAGCACTAGGCGGTTTGCTCCCTGAAGCACAGGGCGAAGATTCCCAGGAACAGGATTTTGCCAACAGAATGAAGAAGAAAAGAAATCGCCAAAGAGGTCAGAAATAGAAATCAGCCAAACACTGCCCCGCAACGCCATTGACTTCCACATTCTTACAGTCAACCTGCACAGCTTTTAAATTCACGCCCGAACATTAAAAATTAAAATAATGCAGGGAGAAGATGATTTAAGAGGATTAGCCAAAATTATGGCTTTTATGCGGGCAGTAAGTATCCTATTGGTATTAATGCACCTTTATTGGTTTTGCTACGGTTACTTTATAGATCGCGGATGGACTTTAGAGCTAATCAACAAAATATTAGGCAATTTTCAGCGTACCGCGGGATTGTTTTCGCATACTTTATATACCAAAGTATTTGCCCTGGTATTATTGGCACTAAGCTGTTTGGGTTCAAAGGGAGTTAAACACCAGAAGATAACCTGGACCAAAATTTATACTGCTTTGGCGATTGGGTTTGCATTTTTTTTTCTGAATACACCTTTATTAAAGCTATCAGTAACTACCGCCACAATTCTTTATATCCTTACCACTGGTTTAGGGTATATTGCTTTAATGGTAGCCGGAGTCTGGATGAGCCGATTGCTTCGTAACAATCTCATGGACGATGTTTTCAACAATGAGAACGAAAGTTTTATGCAGGAAACTACATTGATGGAAAACGAATATTCTGTCAACCTTCCCACGAAGTTTTATTACAAAGGAAAATGGAACAATGGCTGGATTAATATAGTCAATCCTTTTCGGGCAACGATTGTGCTGGGTACTCCGGGTTCGGGAAAATCTTATGCAATCGTAAACAATTATATCAAACAGCAGATCGAGAAAGGTTTTAGTATGTACATCTACGATTTCAAATTTGATGACCTTTCCACGATTGCCTACAATCATTTATTAAAGCATCGGGATACGTACAAAGTGCAGCCCAAATTCTATGTTATCAACTTCGACGACCCACGCAAGAGCCACCGTTGCAATCCCCTTAATCCCGATTTCATGACAGATATCTCAGATGCTTACGAAGCAGCTTATACAATTATGCTGAACCTCAACAGGTCGTGGATACAGAAGCAAGGCGATTTCTTCGTCGAGAGCCCGATAATCCTTTTGGCAGCTATAATATGGTATCTGAAAATCTATGATGACGGTAAGTATTGTACATTCCCACACGCTATTGAACTCCTGAATAAAAAATATTCTGACGTATTTACCATTTTAACCTCATATCCCGATTTGGAAAACTATTTGTCGCCTTTTATGGATGCATGGCAGGGAGGCGCACAAGATCAATTACAGGGACAGATTGCATCTGCAAAAATTCCTCTATCAAGAATGATTTCGCCACAACTCTATTGGGTTATGACAGGCGATGATTTTTCATTGGACATCAACAATCCTAAAGAACCTAAGATATTATGTGTAGGTAATAATCCTGACCGCCAAAACATCTATTCTGCTGCACTTGGATTGTACAATTCACGTATTGTAAAACTCATCAACAAGAAGGGTCAATTGAAGAGTTCGGTTATCATAGACGAGCTGCCCACTATCTATTTTAGAGGATTGGATAACCTTATTGCAACTGCCAGAAGCAATAAGGTGGCAGTATGTTTGGGGCTTTCAGGATTATTCTCAGCTGACAAGGGACTATGGCGACAAAGAGAGCAAGGTAATTCAGAACACCGTAGGTAATATTTTTAGTGGCCAGGTGGTTGGGGAAACTGCAAAAAGCCTTTCGGAGCGATTTGGGAAAGTATTGCAGAAAAGGCAGAGTATGAGCATCAACCGCAATGATACCTCGACATCAATCTCTACCCAATTGGACAGCCTTATACCGGCTTCCAAAATATCCACGCTGACACAAGGTTTTTTTGTTGGATCTGTCTCGGACAATTTTGATGAACGCATAGAGCAGAAAATCTTCCATTCTGAAATTGTCGTGGATAATGAAAAGGTTGCTTCCGAGACTAAAGGATATAAAAAAATACCGGAAATCTTATCTTTTATTGACGAAAACGGTAAAGACAATATGAAGCAGGCAATCGAGGGCAATTACAGGCAGATAAAAACGGATATTGTACTGGTTATCGAAACCGAATTGGAACGTATAAAGAATGATCCCAATTTAAAGCATTTAGTGCCAAAGGATAGCCCTAAAGGGGATAAATAAGGCAAATATCTCCATAGTTTATGAGCTGGCTAAGCAATCTTCTTAAATTAAAATATCTCTCAATTATTTATAAAAAGTATATTTACCACTAAAATAAACTAAAAACTTATTGAACAAATCCAACACGAATTAGTTGTATTGTGACATTTAGTGAACATACATAAAAGTTTTGCGACACCAACTTAGACAGTCCCGCATATGGGACAGTAAATTTTACATGAAAAAAGATAATTCTATGGATATAGTAAACTTGCTAAATCAAGTCACGATTATAAACAAAAAAAATACAGAAATTTTAGACGCAACTGGTGGTCGATTTAATATGTTTCGGATATGTGGCGTTAATCATTATGAAAGCACTCATTCTGCAATTATTTCTGAGTTTTTAAACCCAGTTGGGACACATGGATTAAAATCGAATTTATTAAAATGTTTTATTGAATCACTTGGCGATTTTTTTGCAGTCAAAAATTTTAACGTTGAAAGCGCAAGAATTCGTACCGAACACTCAACACGACATGGACGCATCGATATTCTAATAGAGGATAATCAGCATAATGCGATAATCATAGAAAATAAAATTTATGCAAAAGATCAGCCTGAACAATTAAAAAGATATGACAAGTATGCTAAGATATATCGAAATGGCTACCAAATACTGTATCTGACACTATTTGGGGATCAAGCTTCTTTGCAAAGTGGAGAAGGAATATCTTATTTATCAATCTCATATAAAGATCATATAATTAAATGGCTGGAAGAATGTGTAGCAATTTCGTCGCGTTATCCTATCGTAAGAGAAACAATAATTCAATATATAAATCATTTAAAGCAGCTAACACACCAAGATATGAGTATAAAAAACCAAACTGAAATTACTGAAGTCCTATCTAAAATAGAAAATTTACGTGCGGCTAAAGTAATTTCACAAAATTACTCTGCAACTTACAATTACCTTTCTGAAAAGTATTTTAATCCTAAAATGGAAGAATTTGCATCGCAAAAAGGATTTGAATACCACTTTGAATACAGCGAGGAATCATATATAAAATTTCATATTACAAAGTCGAGTTGGCAAGGAAAATATTGGATAGGATTTACTTTTGAATCTAACAGGTGCTTCTACGGTCTATGTAATAACCCTAATGTTTATAGGATTCCCGATGAAACTAGAAAGAAAATTCATGAAGAGTTGGAAAGTTTAAATGTTGGGTCTTATAAAGAAAGTAATTGGTGGCCCTTTTATTCTTACTTTACCAATCTTACTCTCGACGTTTGGGAAAACGACATTATTAAGGACGACTATTTCTTTGATGATTGTAAGGAAAAAATTAAGCAGCTACTTATAGTAATTGAAAAAACAGGAATGTAATTTCAATAGGCGATCGCTTACGTCGCTAACCAAAATTGCCGATTTTCGGTGATCGGAAGTTACATTTACACTTAGAACTTCCATCTTGGTTCAGAGAATTCAGTCCACTTGCATTGCTGACTTCGGTCAGGCCAAACGCTAACTACAACTTTATGACAACAGCACTCTTTAAAAACATCAAAAAAAACATTGAATCGAATATTTATTCGGCGAAAGAATCAATTGTGGTTTCTGTTGCATGGTTTACTAACAAAGATCTTTTAGGGCAATTAAGCGACAAACTCGAAAGTGGCTGCTCAGTTGAAATAATAATCAGTGATCATTTTGAAAATACAAGATTGTCATTTGAAAGTTTTATTAAAAAAGGCGGTAAAGTTTTTATTTTACAAACGCGAAGTGGAAAATTTTTACATGATAAATTTGCTATTTTTGATGGGGTCAAATTAATTGCTGGCTCTTATAATTGGACATATTCTGCGGAGCATTATAATCATGAATTTGTTATTCAAAGCGATGATTTACAACTTTTAAAGCAATTTTCTATTCGCTTTCGAAACCTTAAAGAAATCGTTACTAACTACGACAAATTAATTTTGAGTACTCGGGACGCGCTCTTTTCAGAAACAAAAGAAGATTCATTTTTAATGTTAGAAAATGAATTGCATGACGAACTAATAGCTTCTGTGGATTTATCAATTAAAGCTGGTGCAAAAATTAATAGATCAATTATCCTAAATCAAATTTACGATTATGGGGCTATAGGCGCCGCAAATCGTCTAATACAAGAAGGTACAGAAAAATTACATTCAGGATTAATAAAGATGTTTCATATTAACAGACTCGATCTCACAATTGAAAGGTACAATTCAAAAGGATAGATATAGAGTGTTATTTACTGATGAAATACTTTTAAAAGCCAAGCAAAGATTGGCACAATTACAATAATTAAAGTAGCTGGTAACACACGATATACGAACATTGCCAAGGTTTATTGTAAGTTCGGGTTTCCGCTCACGTAGAAATTATGATCAACACCGCAGATAAATAGGCACGCGATATTCGGCAACTTCGCCAAGGGCGAAACCATTAGTAGCTATTTTATAAAAATCGATCAATGAAAGACGTAACAATTATATTAGTATTTTTATTTTTAATAAACTTTACTTGCTTAGGTCAAACGAGAAATACAAAGTTTCAATTAGACGATGATGATAGTATTAACAATAACTTTAAATGGCAATGTCAGAAGTGCTAAAGTAAAAAATGAAACTTTAGTTGGTAAGTTTTCTGATTCATTAGACTATTTTTTTAATGAAAAAGGATTCCCAGATAAAATTATCTATTATGGCTTGGGCTTAGATGTAGTTTTGGCAAAAAAACTCGTAAATGAAGAAGTTCATTACACCTTTAAAGAAGGCAAATTACTTTCTAAGCTGAATAAACTCAGCTTTGGCAATGACGGCGACGTTTATGAATATGATGAAAACTGGAATCTGACCTTATTAAAAGAATATTATACAAATATTCTAGTGAAAGAAACTTCTTTTAAGTATGATGATAAAAATAGAATGACTGAAAAAACAGAATATCTTTTTGGAGGATTCAGTGATTATAATCCCAAAACTCAAGAAGGAAAATCAAACTACCTGCGCGGAATTGAGAAATATGAATATAACAATCGTGACAAAGTGGTTTTAAAACTTACTTATAAATTCTGGGAAAATAAAACAGTTGAGATGACTCAATATAAATATGATGAACATAACAATTTGATTGAAGAAGGTAATTGTTTAAGTTACGGAGATCCTAATTGCACAATCAAGCCATTGTTTGCATATGAGTATAATTCGAAGAATTTACTCGCTAGAAAATATCAATTAGCAAAGTTCTCTCCTAATAATACTGACGAATATTATTTTTACGACGATAAAGGAAACGAAGTTGAAGTTAAGGGCATTTACATTTACCCCGATAAAGAACCATTTATAGGTTATAATTATAAATCTGAATATGACCAGTTTGGTAACAAAATAAAAGAGCAGGAAATTACAGGAAATTATAGAAGTATTAGGTTCGAGAAATATAAAATACAAATTACTCAATACGATAATTTTCAAAACATGACATTAGATGAATTTATAGCTTCAGATGGTTTAAATATCAAAACAGTAAAGAAAGTTTACAATTATGATAAGAAGGGTAATTGGATAAATATGGAAACTTACGAAGGCAAAAATCAAAATGATTTAAAACTCGTGGAAATTTCTAAGCGAGAAATAAAATACTTTAATTAAAACAGCCACTCAACGACACTAACTAAAACGGCTGATTTTGTACACGTTAAACGTTTATTCAAACTAAGAAAGTTATATCTTAGCAGAGAACTCTGCATCTTTTCTGCAACTGAAATATGCAAGCAAAACTTTAGCCGTTATTTGATTTGACTATGAGACATTATTTGACATTTATTGTAATATTCATATCGAATTTTGTATTCTCTCAATGCGATAATATTGACAAGCTAAAATTAGGTGGAACATATATGTCCAAAACAAATAATTATATTCCGTTCGAGGTAAAATATAAAGACAGCATTTATCACGATAGTGTCAGCTATCCAAATGATATAAATAAAATCAAAAAATATTCAGATTTCATACTTTCCAAAGCAGAAGAGGTGCTGCCTCCCTAACAACAGGAGCATGTACTAACCTT
>NZ_JBXBAV010000137.1:0-10241 GCF_056783245.1 Flavobacterium sp. TC780
TTTGCCCTTGCTCATTTAAAGTAATTGTAAGTGGTGAGTTAGTAATGTTTACTTCCTTTGTTTCCATGCCAATGAAAGAAACTACTAATTTTGTGCTATTGGCTGGCATATCGATTACAAAATTACCATCGGAATCTGTAAGAACACTAATTTTACTTCCTTTTGCAAGTATTGTTGCCCCAGGTAAAGGGCTTCCATTTTGATCTATTACTTTACCCTTTACTAGAGGGGCAAATAAATTCTTAAACAATATTTTTTTTCTAGTAATTTCCTCATAACTAACTAATTCTTCGTAGTTGTTCAAATTAATAGCTTCACTTCTATTTAAAAATAAAAGTGTTAAAACAATCTGAAATAACATTAATTTCTTAATTGGAAAAAGTAACCTTCTTTTAATAATTGTTTTTTTCATAAATTGGTTTGGTTTTGATTAATACTCTTACTGGTTTTTTAAATATTTTATGTTAAAAAACCAAAAACCAAATTAAAGACAAGTAAAAACACTTGGAAATAAAAAAAATACGCACTTATACTCATTTCGGCACAAGTAACACAACTACCTTACAGTTAATTACTTACAACATAATAAAAATCTTGAATGAAAAAAAAATGAGTATGTTCAAGTAGATAGAATTAATTTAATTAAACTTTAGTGTTAATTATTTATTCTTTGAAATAATTACTTAACAAGATAAAGACTATTTTTTTAATGTTTTATTTTTGGATTTACTTAAATAAAAGCTAAATAATTGTTAAATACCTTAGTCTTTATTTGTAGTAAAAGAACCACATTCGAATCAGAATAATCAAAAAAATAGCTGCTTGAAAGCAACTCTTTTTCCTTATAAATAATAAAACTGCTTACCAATTCAAACAAAATTAAATAAGTTTTTTTCTAGATTGTTTTAACAAATTATCTACATTAGCTACAGTAGCCATCCTGCTTATATCAAATGCAGGTCCTTGATACTCATACGTTATTTTTGCATACCTAGAAATCCACTCGTAATTTCCATCACCTACTACACTTTTTAGAAGCCAATCATTTCCCGTATCATATTTCGTAGTACTATCACCACCGAGAAAATATCTTGGTAATTTAAGCTCTGTCTTAGTAATTGCACCTGCATAGTCTGATTCAGAAACAAATAACAAGTCCCAATTGGAATCGTTATTTGTACATACAAGATCTACGTAGCCATCACTTAATAAATTTATAGTGTTTGCAGATTTATTATTACCATATTTTATAGTGTTACTAGTAGAGCATTTTATTGTAATACTTTCCCAGGACATATTTTTAATTTTATAACCTCTACCAGTGAATTTTAGTCCTGTTACAGTACTTATTTGAGGTAAAGTAATAATTTCATTAGAAGCTATTCCATTGTATGTCATATAGTAACCTTAATCTGTTAAAGTTGTACTTACGTTAGTTTCACGATATGCAGCTCCAAATGCCCCTCCCACAGTCTGTATGCTGTTTGGCTCTTGGTATTAATTCCTGATTTTATACTTTGAGCAAATGCATTTGGTAATAAAATGCATGAAAAGACAAATAATGCAATTAAATTTTTTATAATGTTTTTCTATTTTGTGGTGAAATGAATAATAAGTATCAATTTTCTTGCACTTCAGATAATTCTACATTAGAACTATCTAGTTTATTTTCATTCATTATTTTTATATTGAGTAATTTATCTTATGTGATTTAAAAAAAATATCCTATTTGGTCAAATTCGATACGTTGCTTTTATATGTTTCTTAATCTTACTATTGTTTATAACTATTTTTTCATATGTCAAGAAAGCCTGAATTTCTATATCAGACAAATCAGTATAACATGACCAAATCTTAAACTCATTTTTATATACAATATGTCCGTTAACATTATATTTTTTATGATCACTTAAAGGTTCAATCTGAATTATCATTTTTTAAAAATTAAAAATTATTTTAAAATAAATCAATTATAATATGCTATAACTATAACTAGGAATCAACAATAGGTTGAGACATACTTCGAGAGTAATTATAACCTATTTTATTATTTCAATAAAGAATACTATTTATTTTTATTAAGCTATACCAAAATATTTTTTAAGTTGTGTACTAATTTCTTCTTTTGTCTCAAGCATATATAATAACCGTACATTACTAGTTTCATTTATTTCATACTTAACTGGAATGGGGATTCTCTGGTGAATTCCTAAAATTATTGAGGGATTTTCTTCAAGTTGCTTAAAGAATGTCATGTATTCTTCACGGGCCTTCCTGTATAAAAATAATCCAATCAAATCCATTAAATGAGGAAATATCTTTTTTTACATCCGAAAAAAAACTAAATTTAAACTTTTGAAATCTCTTCCTAAAGTATCTGAAAAACGTTTGATTTTGGTCACATACTAAAATTTTTAATTGTTGGCTCATTCTATATAAATTTTATAATCTCATTATAATTTCTTTTTCATTTAAATTGTTCTCAATCATTTTAATCTCTGTTTAATGAACTTTTCTATGACAATAAAATAAGGTTTATATTTTTTTATTAAAAAAATCTGGATGACACTATCCTGTCAAAATACTCAAATACTTCAAAACGTAAAAAAAACTCATGAGAACCCAAATTATAATTTGCAATCCTTGACGTTTCTATATCACATGCATAGCCAACAAACAATCCTTCTGTAATTTGGAATCATATAAGTTAAGTGAGGTCTATAAAATATTGTTAAATAAAGCTGAATTGAAAAATCTGGAGACGAGTCTGTTTATCCTAAAATTAATATTTCAGTAAATAAAGACAATAATCAGAATTGTTAGACACATCATACCTCAAAAAGACCGACAGCTAAAGCCCTAAAATCGCATTTCCAGTTTTCAAGAAGTTAATCTTATTGTGTTTTTTATCGGTTAAAAAAAATGGCACTTAGAAGATTTTCAAATTCGATCGAAAAAACTGTCAAGTTACCCGTAACATTTCGGGCAAAACGATTTTTATGTACACATTTTGTATTGCCAAAATCAAAACACCAATACTTTCTTCAATTATCCATCTGGTTTCGATGGTTCGATTGCTGTTTTTCATGGAGAAAAACAATAACAGCACTTGTAAAATGGACATCATGTCCAGCTTTTGAGCATCGTTGCCTTTTAGTATTTTCAAAATTCTTGACGTCAGTGTTACACCTAATATAAAAACAGGAATAAATAACAAACGTGCTATAACTTCACTATTTTTTTAAATTTAAACGATCGCAGTACTAACCATTAAGATATTTCTGCTAACATGAGCAGTGAAAATTCCAGCAAAAGCAATAAAGCCAGCTATATCATGATAACCAGCAATAAAGCTGAGCAAGAATGAAGCATATTTTTGTTTTAAATCCATCAAAATCTTAAATATACCGTCGCAGCACCAAATATAATGTCCCTCCCCGAGGTTACTTCTTTTAAATAACCTTTTGTATTGAACCAAGTTCCTTCTATTTTGAA
Organism: Flavobacterium sp. TC780; assembly: GCF_056783245.1. Lineage (NCBI taxonomy): Bacteria > Pseudomonadati > Bacteroidota > Flavobacteriia > Flavobacteriales > Flavobacteriaceae > Flavobacterium > Flavobacterium sp. TC780. Next base: position 3,496 of record NZ_JBXBAV010000137.1, read on the forward strand.
AGCTAACCAATTTTTCACATCATAATTCAAGTTTGCCCCTAGTTGATTACCAATGCCTTTTTTCGATGTGTTTTTTCCCGAATACATCAATATTGTATTAGGTTGATAAATCCCATCGTTGCGACTCATTCGCCAAAAAATATCATAATCTACCGAAAAAATAATGTCTTTTTTCAACTCCAAATCAATAGACGGATGGATATCAAACAAGTTAGAAGGTCCTACAAGTGCAGCTAAACCGAAATAAGCTCCTTTTGGAAACAATGGATTAAACGTTTGTATTTTGTCATCATCATACTTTTTATCGCCTGAAATAAATTCAGTTTTTAAGCCAAAAATAGGTTTAAATTTTACCCTAGCAAACTGGTACGAAGTATTGAGCGATAATGTCCATGCTTCGATATTTTTTGCTCCAACTGATCCAAATTGGTAAACAGCTTCTGTATCGTAATTCCAGTTGTGATTTTTACACCAGACTCTTGTTCCTACAGAATGTCGTAATTCTTTTCCTTGTGCATCATCAAATTCAGCAGACGCTTTTATTAGTCCCAAATAATAAAAATCGATGTTTCCAATAATTGGTAATTTGTTGAACGTATTATAAATACCGAAAAATTTGATATTCGGATTCAGTCTATCATCAAAAATTTCAGGAATATTTTTAACAGATTGACTATAAAAAAAATCTGATTTAAATTTTCTTTTTTCTAACGCAACTTTTACCGCATCAAACGCTTGTCGGTTATTTGGTCCTTCACGAACCGACACCAATCGTTGTGAACCATAGAGCATTTCCTGCCGTCCTAATCGAAAAAGAAGGCTACTTTTTTCCAAATCAAGAATAAAATCAAAAAACAATTGATGAATATCTAAATCATTTCGTTCCACTGGACTTGGATCAATTCGACTAATTACTGTACTGCTTTGCAATTGTGAAAAAATGCGGAAAACTTTTTTATAATGAAAATCTATATGAAATAAAGCTCTGTTTAACAAAAAACCGTCTTTATCGTTTTCTGTATCACCCCAATTTTCATCTTTAAAATATTGGTATTGTGACCGTAATTCTCCCCCAAATGAAAGGTATAAATCATCACTTTTCGTTAGTTTTATGTGCTTTATTTTATCAAAAAATGTCGAAGCAGAATCCATTTTTACCTTAGCATAATCTTCGTCATACCGTAACATTTTAAAATCAAGTAGTTGCTGCGAAAAACCGAATTGGCTTAGTAAAAGCACAAAAAACAATGCTTTATATTTCATTTTTTATGAAAAAACTGTCCAACGAATATTTTCCTGCGCCTACTACCAAAATGAACAAGTAACAAAAACTATACATATAAGGATTATCTTTTATCAGTAAAGTATCGTTCCAGTGCAAAACAAAATAGCCTGTCAATGTTACAACCAATATAGGCAAAACAGCCAATCGGGTAAAGAGCCCAAAGATGACAAATACCGGAAAAACAAGATTGGCAGCATCAGCAAATATGATATTGAATGCTTCGGGCAAATGCAACGGATTGGGCACTTGGTCGACAGCAGCGACTCCGACACCCAATTTTTTGAGTCCGTGCACTTCCATTAATTCTGACGAGAGCGAGATTCTGAACATCAATAACGACAAATCAACTACACAAGCAGACAGATAAATGTATATTATTGTTTGAAATAATTTTCTCACAACTAAATCGTTATTAGAATTATTTAGTTTGATACCCTCCAAAATATTTCACAGGACTCCATTCGGGAATTACCGGTAAACCAGCTGGTGCAACGGTTTTATATTCGTCGGAACCATATACTACTTTTCCATCAACAATGGTCAATTTTGATGTAATTCCTTTAATAGCTTCGTCTTCCACTGAAAAATAATCTTTGTCAAGGATAACCAAATCAGCAAAATAGCCTTTTTGAATTTTTCCTTTCAATTGTTCTTTAATCAAATCAAATCCACCTTGTGTCAACAGTTTTAAAGCTGTTTTTCTATCTAACGTATTTTCTTTTGCCATAACCTGTGTTCCTCCAATGGTTTTTCCAGTGGTAATCCAGTATAATGAAACCCAAGGATTATAGCTAGCTACACGAGTTCCGTCAGTTCCTAAACCTACAGGTAAACCCAATTCTAACATTCGTTTAACCGGAGGTACAGCTAATGCATTTTTTTTGCCATAGCGACGAATAAAATTTTCTCCCTGATAAGCCATACGATGCTGAATAGCTATACCACCCCCCAACGCTTTGATGCGTTGCATATTTTGCTCACTTATAGTTTCGGCATGGTCAAAGAACCAAACCAATCCGTTAAGCGGTGTTTCTTTATTTATGGCTTCAATAACGTCTAAATCTCTCGAAATACTTTCGTCATAGGTTGCGTGTATACGGAAAGGCCAATGATTTTTAACCAATAAGCTCAAGACGTCTTTAAGGTTTTTTTCCATAGTTATTGGCAATTCGGGACGTGGAAAAAGGAAATTTTCAAAATCGCCAGCATCAGCAACTAAATTTTCACCTCCACCTTCAACATGATAATCGACTTCGTTAATTCCATTATGTCCATGGTCATCAATTTCAACCATTCCAATCCATTTGGTATAATCGGCTAATTCGGTTCCTTTTTCTGTGCAAACAAAAAGAATGGCAAACGCATGGTTATTTTTCCTTGTTTGTTCAACTCTTCGGTAATGCCATAATCGTCAGGGAAATTTTGAAAACCGCCACCGGCATCCATTACGGCAGTTACGCCTAAGCGATTTAATTCGGTCATGTATTGCAAGGTCGAATTCATTTTTTCTTCCTTAGTCAATTCGGGCAATTTTGCCAAAGTTGAATATAAAATAAAAGCATTCGGTTCGGCTACCAATAAACCGGTTGGATTTCCGTCATTGTCTTTTTCTATTAAACCTCCAACTGGATTTTGTGTATCGGTATTGATATTTAATTTTTGAATACCTGATTTGTTGAGCCATGCTTTCCCGTAGAGATACAAAATAAACGTAGGCACATTTCCTGTTGCTTCGTTAATTTCGGCTAATGTAGGAAGTTCTTTTTTCAAACTGATATTCATTCCATCCACCAACTACTCTAATCCACTGACCCTCAGGCGTTCGTGAAGCCTGTTCTTTCAACATTTGCAAAGCACGTTTTAGTGAAGTAACTCCGTCCCAACGCAATTCAGTATTATAAAATCGACCACCGCGAATAACATGTAAATGGCTATCAAAAAGTCCTGAATAACACGACTTTCTTTGGCATCGATTATTTTTGTTTGTTTTGTTTTAAGTTTCAGTATTTGGGTATTTGTCCCAGTCTGAACGATTTTATTTCCTGAAATAGCCAAAGCTTGTACTTCAGGGTTTTTATCATCAAGAGTCGTGATTCTTCCATTGATGACAATAATATCAACCTTTTGAGCAAAGACACCTCCTGTCAACAAAAGCGAAAGAACAAATGTATAGATTGTTTTCATAGTATAATGAGCTTAAAAAGGCAGGTATAACACCTGCCTTTTTGATTAATAATCTTAGTGTTTCAACATCCCGTGGGCATATTGTACGCCGATACCATAGGCGCCGCCATATTTTTTTACTAAATCAGTAACGGCTACATAAGTTTCACCTCGAGCCCAGTCACGTTGCAATTCTAATAAATATTGCATTGAAGTCATCATGTGTGCTCCTGCCTGAACCATTCGGGTCACTGCCATTTCATGAGCTTCTTTAGAAACATCTCCAGATGCATCAGTAATTATGTAAACATCATATCCTTCTGCAATGGCTGACAAGGCTGGTCCTGCAATGCAAACACTTGTCCATAAACCCGCAAGAACTATTTTCTTTTTTCCTTTTGCGGTAATTGCTTTATAGGCTTTTGCATCTTCCCAAGTGTTCATTGTTGTTCTGTCAATGTAATTTGATGTTGCTTGAGGATAAAATTCTTCAATTTCTGGGAAATACCGGTCCACTAAATACATGTTCAGCTACAGTTGTAACAACTGTAGGTACCTTGAAAATTTTTGAAGCTCCTGCTACAATTGCTGTATTATTGCGCAACTGATCAATATCGATACTTTTTGTTGCGAATGCCATTTGTCCTTCATTGTCGATTAAAACCAAAGTATGGTTTATTGGATTTAATAAACTTGGACTTGGTTTTTGTGCAAAACCTGTCAAGGTTGTAAAACCTACTACTAAACATAAAACTACTTTTTTCATTTTTTGTTATTTTAAGATTAAAAATTATTGTTTAATTAATTGAATTTCAGAAATTAATTTGATTTCTTCTCCAACTAGAACTCCCCCTGTTTCAAGAGCTGCATTCCAAGTCAAACCAAATTCTTTCCTGTTTATTGTTCCATTTATCGAAAGTCCTGATTTTGTATTTCCCCATGGATCAGTCATTAATCCACTGTATTCTGTTTCTAGAACAACACTTTTTGTTACATTCTTAACCGTTAGATCGCCAGTAATTTCAAATAAAGCATCATTAATTTTTTTTATCGCTGTAGATGTAAATGAAATTTTTGGAAAAAAATTAGCATCAAAGAAATCAGCACTTCTTAAGTGATTATCTCTATCTGAATTATTTGTATCAACAGAATCTACTTCAGCTGAAAAGCTGATTTTTGAAGTTTCAAAGTTGTTTTCTTCATTTTCAACGTGTGCATTAAATCTGTTGAATTTTCCAGATACATTTGTAAACATCATGTGCTTTACTTTAAAGCCAATTTCCGAGTGTGTTAATCAATTACCCAAGTTGTTTTTACCATTTTGTAATTTTTAAGTCATTATTATTTAATTATTATAAAGTCATTGGTACTTCCATCAGAAGGATTTCCGTATCATCTGAATTTGCTGTTATATTGAGATTATTTATATTCCAAATTCCTAGTCCATCTCGTTTTGTTAATTCATAGGCCCCAATAGTTGCAGAACCCTTAATTATAAAAACATAAACACCATTTCCAGTATTTTTGATTTTATAACCCGTCTTGAAATCTTTTTTGAAATTTCCTAAATGAAACCAAGCATCTTGGTGTATCCAAACACCAGCATCATTTGGATCTGGTGAAAGAATTTGTTGCCATTTATTTTTTCTTTCTTCTAGATTTAAACCAATTTGGTCATACCTTGGAGTTACGTTCTTTTTGTTAGGGTAGACCCATATTTGAAGAAACTTTACTAATTTATCTTTGTTTTTATTATATTCACTGTGAAAAATTCCACTACCAGCACTCAAAACTTGGATATCCCCATTTTTGATTACAGCAGTGTTTCCCATACTATCTTTATGTTCCAAGTCTCCTTCTAATGGAATACTTATAATTTCCATATTGTCATGTGGATGTGTCCCAAATCCCATACCCGGATCTAACTCTATCATCATTCAACACTCTCATATACCCCAAAATGCATTCGTTCAGGATTCATATAGTTTGCGAAACTAAAGGTGTGATGACTTTCCAACCATCCATGATTTGCTACTCCTCTTGTTTCTGCTTTGTGCAAAATTGTATTTTCCATTATGTTTGATTTTTCATTTGGCAGATGATTAAGCCCTATAATTTCTAATGGTTGTATTTCATCTATCTCATTTTTAATAATATTCCCGAATGCAGCAGTTGCAGCAAACATTCCTGTTCCAAATAATCCTTTTTTTAAAAATTCTTTTCTGTCCATAACTTTATTCTATTTTTTGGTGATACAAATTTCTTTTGAAAATTAATCCTGTGCATTGAACTAGTTCAAGAAAGTACTTAAGCTTTGTTAACTTACTAATTACTGCACAAATTTCTTTTGAAAATTAGACCTGTGCATTGAACTAGTTCAAGAAAATACTTAAGCTTTGTTAACTTACTAATTACTGCACAAATTTCTTTTGAAAATTAGATCTGTGCATTGAACTAGTTCAAGAAAGTAATTTGATTATAAAGAAAAACTTCCTGAAAACAAATAAGTTAACAGGAAGTTCTTCTTTATAAAAATAAAAGAATTAAATCTATTGCTTTGAAAGTTTTGTTTCTATCTTACTTAGAAATTCTGCTGATATACCAAGATAAGAAGCAATATGATGTTGGGTAACTCTTTGAGGAATTGTAGGATATAATTTTATGAAGTCTAAATACTTTTCTGGAGCAGATTTTGCAATTGTATTAATTAACCTGTTTTGTGTAGAAGAAAGGTTTTTTTGAACCATTAACCTAAAGAACCCTTCAAACTTTGGTACCCTTTTTAATAATTCTTCTTTATTCTCATACGTCAGAAAAAACAACTCACAATCTTCTAAGGTTTCGATATATAATTTGCTTGGTTTCTTTTCATGAAAACTTGCTATATCGCTAACCCACCAACCTTCTATTGCAAATTGCAGAATAACCTCAAACCCATTTTCGTCTATAAAGTAGTTTCTTATACACCCTTTTGAAACATAAGCCTCAAAGTTGCAAATTTCCCCTTCTTGTAATAAATATTCTTTTTTATTGACAGTTTTAAAATCAATTAAAGTATGAAATATGTCAAGTTCATTATCAGTGAAATTGGCACATCTATTTACAAATGCATCTATATTTTCGAACATAAAATAATTTTATTAGTTACTATTAAAAACACTCTGATTTATCAAATTCACTTAATGCTAATAAAATTTCATTTTTCAATAATCCACTGCCCCCACCATAATGCTGAATAATTATTATTTTAGAATTTATAGGTGCTGCCTCCCTAACAACAGGAGCATGTATTAACCTT
>NZ_JBXBAV010000138.1:0-4491 GCF_056783245.1 Flavobacterium sp. TC780
CCATATTGCTAAGGTTAATACGTCCCCGTTGTTAGGGAGGCAGCACCTCATCTTTCATTGAATGCCCTTTTACTTTGGCAAAAAAAGTAGTGTCTTATTTTTAATAAATTCTTTATTAAGATCTATTGTTAGCTCGATAAAATCATCCGCCGGAGATGGAAATCCAGCACTAATTCCCACATCAAAAAAAGGGATTTCTACTTTTGATGTAAAATCTGGAATGTAAAATTCTAAGGTTGTATCGTCGTTATCTAAACTTCGTAATTTCATAGTTTCACAAAATTACGGAAGTTATATTTTTGCTGTTACTATTTAACACTAAATAGTTATCAACCTCCATATTTTTTAATTATTTGGAGATATTTTCTTGCTTAATCTTTTTCTGAATTTATGATACGTATTATGGTATTTATTGTGACTTGGATATTTACGATAGGAAGTAAGATTATTAAATATCAAAGCCACTACAAGCAGTACTGTAACCCCAGTTAATACTGGTGACACTACATACCAATATCCTAAATCTTTTAATTGAGCGGATCCTGTAACTGCAATGAGGGCAGTTGCTCCTCCTGGTGGGTGTAATGTTTTGGTTATTTGCATACAAACAATAGAAAGTGATACGGCCAAAGGTGCTGTAATCCAAATAATATCTGGTGCTAATTGCTGTACTGTAACTCCTATAAATGCTGAAATAACATGACCACCAACAAGATTACGAGGTTGCGAAAACGGACTTCTAACTTCTCCATAGACCAAAACACTTGAGGCCCCAAACGAACCAATTAAGTACACTAAATCTGAACCTGAAAAATGTTGTGTTTGCACAAAAGCAATCAATCCAATACCTACAAAAGAACCTACAAAAGACCAGAATATTTCTTTAGAATTGATTAAAGTTTCTTTGTAAAGTATGTATCTTGTTTTGCGGTAGCTTCTTTTTATTTTGTCAACACCCATAAATTATTTATTTTGATATGCTTGGTAAAAATGTATAAACAGTATGCGGATAAATCATTTTTGCTGTGTACTTAGAGATCAAGCAAACAACTAAGATTGGTAAAAATAATGTGTAATCATTCGTTAGTCCGCAAACTAAGAAGATTGCAGTAAATGGTGCATGAATACTAGCACTTAAAACAGCAGCCATACCAATTACCATAAAATTTAAAGGAATAACCTGTGCATTAAAAAATGTATTTAAAACAGATGCTAAAAGCAATCCTAAAAAGGCTCCTATAAAAAGACTCGGTGCAAAAACTCCTCCATCACCGCCCGAAGCTAATGTTATAGAAGTAACAATAGGCTTTAAAAGTAAAATCCCAATAAAAGTTAATGTCAATGTAAGTGTTAACGGAATTGCCGAATTTCTAAAAATGCCATTTATGGCGTGATATCCTTCTCCATAAAGCTGTGGAAATACAGATAAAGAAACACTCAATACAATTGAACCTAAAATGATTTTATAATAATGTGTTTCTATTTTAGAGAACTGTCCTTTAAAAAACAAGACACAGCGCGTTAAATAAACAGAATTGATTCCTGCCAAAATACCTAAAAGAATAAAATACGGAATCGCTTTTAAGTGCCAAGTCGTAATTGTTACTGCAAATAATGGCCCTTCGTTTAAAATCGTGATTAACCCGAAAGCGATAGAAACTGCAATTAAATTTGAAATTATAAAGGCACGTGTTACTTTTCTTGAAATTACTTCGATTGCAAATAAAATCCCAGCAATTGGGCTGCTAAATAATGCTGTAACCCCTGCAGCAACTCCAGCGCAAATTAATTCGGTTTTATACTGGCGAAAAACATTTTCTTTTTGTTGTGCTACTGAACCGATAGTTGCAGTTGCAACAACAGTAGAAACTTCGATTCCTGTTGACCCTCCAAAGATTACAGTCAACAAACCATTAATAAAATGTGATGGGATTTTATAAATAGGTAAGTTTTTAGACTTTGATTGTGTACTTTCAAAAACTTCTTTGATTCCTTTATTCTCTTTTTTCTTGAATAAATATTGACGTAAAAAATAAATTATTGATAGTCCGAAAACTGGAAAAACAACATAAAAAATTGGATTTACCGTAGCTTGATGAAAAAATATTTCTTCGTAATACTCCGTTATTTTCTTAGAGAAATCCCTAAGAATGCAGAGAGAAAACCAATTAAAACAGAAACGATAACTAATTTTCGAAATTTAATAAATTGATGATTCTTTTTGATTTTAGCCGTTTTGTTCATCAGAAGTTTAAAGTTTAAACTCACTTTTTATAAGTGGTCAGCAAATTTAAAGAAACAGAACCATAATCATTTTAAAACACACGAATATTACATTTTTTTAACAGTAACGTAAGAAAACTACCTTTCGTAAAACTCTATTGGTAAATCATCTGGGTCTGCAATAAAAGTAAATCGTTTGTTTGTAAATTCATCCACTCGTATTGCCTCACAATCGATATTTTTTGATATCAAAAATGCCACAACCTCATCTAGATTTGAAACTTCAAATGCCAAATGCCGCAAACCTGCTGCTTCTGGTCTGGAAGTTCGTACTGGTGGATTTGGAAACGAAAACAACTCAACAATGTATACTCCATTTAAAGCTAAATCAAGCTTATACGACTGACGCTCTTCACGATAAACTTCTCTAATTATAGTTAATCCCAGAATCTCTGTGTAAAATAATTTGGATTTGTCATAATCATTGCAAATGATAGCGATATGATGAACTTTATTAATGAAAGCATTAGTTTTTATTTTCTTGTTCTGGATTTAATTTTCGGATTACTTTTGCCGGATTACCAACTGCAAGCGAGTTATCAGGAATGTTTTTTGTTACAACCGATCCTGCTCCTATTACACAACCTTTCCCAATAGTTACTCCTGGGCAAATTACGGAGTTTCCTCCAATCCAGCAATCATCTCCTATAAAAACAGGTAATACATTTTGAAGTGTTTTTCTTAATTCTGCATCAAGCGGATGTGTAGCTGTATAAATTTGAACATTTGGAGCAAAGAGCACATTCGAGCCAATATTAACTGGACCACAATCTAGAACAACACAGTTTACGTTAAAATATACATTATCGCCACAATAAATATTATACCCGTAATCACAATGAAATGGCGGCTCTATATAAAACCCCTTGCCTACATTTGGAATTAATTCTTCTAAAATCAGCTTAGCTTTTTTAGTCATGCAGTATTCTGTAACATTTAAACGATGCAATAAATTTTTAGCTTTTCTACGGTCTTTCACTAAAATTGGATCTCCTGCTAAATAGTAATCTCCTGCAATCATTTTTTCTTTTTCAGTTTTCATAAATAGTATTACATTTTTTTCTTAGCGATTTTTTCGTGAATTTTTAATGTTTCCTGTAAAGCTGCAGTTGCGTACCAAGGTATTAATTCGGCTTCAAGCAAATTTGCATTTATTGCCGGATCTGTTGCTACAAGTGCTTTTGCTTCTTCAATACTTGCTACATTAAAAATATAAATCCCTGTATAATTTTTATCATTTTTCATAAAAGGTCCAGCTACAACTAATTTGCCCTCTTTAGCTAATTTGCCAATATTGGTCATATGCCCTTCAAATAATTTTTTGGTTTCTTCTTTTGTAGCCGTTGTATTTGTTCCTGATTTCAGAAGACAGAAAACGTATTTCTTCATTCCGTAATCGTCCGCATTTAGGAATTTTGCTAAATCCTCATCAAATTTAGCCTCCGTTTCCTGCGAAAATACGATAACATTCAGAAATAAAAAGACGAGTAATACTATTGATTTTTTCATAAAGTGTTTTATAACGTTTTAAGCATTTTTTTAAGAATAACAATTTGACCTAAGTGATAAACGTCATGCTGAATGATTCCATGAATATGTTCATAATAGGTATGATTATTATTGACATAGATTTTATCTAAATTGGCATCATCGAAATCTTCTAAAAATGAATTCCATAATTCTTGTGATTTATCCAGATTTTGAAGTGACTGCTCCCAAGCAGCTTCAGATGGATCTAAAATAGGCACAAAGTAATTATGATCAGGAGTTGTTATTACTTCTCCCTGGACACGTTTTAAAATATTTCTTCTCCATTGAATAAGATGATTAACAATTTCCCAAATCGTGTTTAAATTAGGATTTATTTTCCTGTAAGCTTGATTTGCATTTACATCTTTTAAAGTATTTGCTAAAGTGACTTCTAGCCAAGGATTTCCATTATAAATTGACTGATATAGATTCGAAATTCTTTGATTCTGACATAATGAATCGTTTTTTAAAATACAGAAGCTAAGATACAAATAAGTAATTTACAACTCATCCTCAAAATTCTACAATTGGGTCACTTACTATTTTAATGTTAAAATTAACAAAATATATTTGTCTCATCAAAATCAAAAAACATGAAAACAGGTGCTGCCTCCCTAATAACAGGAGCATGTATTAACCTTAGCGAATACGTAACTCAACGAAAGGCTTGTAAAAACA
>NZ_JBXBAV010000139.1:0-34633 GCF_056783245.1 Flavobacterium sp. TC780
AAGGTTAATACATGCTCCTGTTGTTAGGGAGGCAGCACCTGTCTTTACCTTGATCTGTCCTGCTCCATCACGGAAATTTCCAGCGATAGATAATCCTAAAAGTGCTACACGTGCACGAGCTCCAGGGGGCTCATTCATTTGTCCGAACGAAATAGCTTTAGACTCTCTCATTCCTGGCATATCTACTTTAGATGAATCCCATCCTCCATTTTCCATAGAGTGCATGAAATCATCACCGTATTTTATAATTCCTGACTCTAACATCTCACGAAGTAAGTCATTTCCTTCACGTGTTCTTTCTCCTACTCCTGCGAATACTGAAAGTCCACCGTGACCTTTTGCGATATTGTTAATCAACTCCTGAATCAATACTGTTTTCCAACACCAGCACCACCAAACAATCCAATTTTACCCCCTTTTGAGTAAGGCTCGATCAAATCGATTACTTTTGATACCTATAAACAATGCTTCAGATGAAGTTGATAGATCTTCGAATCTTGGTGCTTGTCTGTGAATAGACAATCCATTCTCTCCTGTTTTTGGCAAGTTCCCTAAACCATCAATTCCAATTACATTAAATAATCGACCATATACGTCTGGACCGATTGGCATTTGGATTGGATTTCAGTTCCAACTACTTCATATCCACGGCTCAAACCATCTGTAGAGTCCATTGATATATCTAGACTGTATTTTCTCGATGTTGTAATTCTTGTTGCTAAGAACTAACAATGTTCCGTCTTTTTTAGTGATTTCTAATGAATCATAAATTTTTGGAAGTTCAACATCTTTACCGTTGAAAACGACATCAACTACTGGTCCAATGATTTGGGCAACTTTTCCTATTACTTTTGACATTACTGTATGTGTTTATTAAATAGCTATTTAGGTTTAACGAAAATACCTCTTTTTTCAGTGCGCAAAGATAATTTTTAAAATATAAAATCAATAACTTTTTTTAGAAAAATACTATATTTTTTACACTTAATAAAAATAAGTACATGATTGCATAAAACACTATCCTTTAAAGCTTAATAAAAAAACCACCACATTATAAAAACAGGTGGCTTTCCTACTAAAAAAATGGCTTTATTGTAATGTTGCTGGATATTGAATTGGGTAAATTGCCAAATCAACATGTCGCAATGTCGAGGTATACTTTACATTAATAGCATCTACAAAAATATTTGCTATTAAACCATACCCCCTAGGACTTGGATGTATTCCGTCTAGCGAAAAAGCTCCTCCTGTCGCATAAGCATGAAGTCATATTAAAGTTTCCGAAATTAATTCCTCCATTAGACAATTGTGCCATAATAGCTCTTGTGTCTACAAAGGCCAATCCTTTTGCCTGGGCAACAGAAGCAATAGTTGTATTATAAGCATTTGTTGCAACTTCTATTTCCTTAACTTCTGCCTGAATTAAAACATGTTTGTCCTCTAACGGAAATGTAATTCCATATTTATTTAAAGGTGCCGGAATCCCAACTGGAGCCGTACCTATAACTGCTCTTGTAGGAAGCAAAATATAATCCTTAAAACTTGCCGTTTGTTTTGCTTGTCTAGCCTGTCCAAAAATTTGACCATAAAAAGCTGCAGTTGCCGCACCCAATTTTGGTGTAAAGGCTGCTGTTAATTGCGCAGATAAATTAGGCAAAGTTTCATTCTTTATCAACAACGGATTTGCAGCTGTTTCTGACAGTAAGTTAATCCTATCTCCAGCTCCAAAAGCAGTCAACGCTTCTTTTAACGGTCCATATAATTGATCGTTTAGAGCTTTAACAGTTGCAACACCTACTGCTGCATTTCCTGCCCCAAGCAAACTAACCGTAAGCGGATTAACCGGTACTGTCGTAAAATAAGGCAATGTATTTACATATGGAAGATTCGCCACCACACCTTTTGCTCCTTTAGAAGTTAAAGTATTAATAAGCGTATTGTAAGCAAAATCAAAGGTTGCTGTTGGCGTGATATTATCTCCCCCAACTGGATCTTGTGAAGTTGGCACTCCTCCGTTTGTTGCATATCCTGAAAACATCATTACCTCCTATCCATAACGAGAAGAATGTAGGACTTTGCGCCATAGCGTCAGACAATATGGTAGTTGTAGCAGAAGAAGCAATACGCGAAAAATATGGATTTGCAGTAGCTGGAGTAGCAAAAACTCCTGCAAGATCTCCATATCCAGGTGCTATTAAATGAAAACTTTTCGTCCCCGGAATCCCCATATTACTAAAAGAACCCGTTAAATGAGCCGTTATTGGCGTCGCCGAAACCCCAGGCACATTCACTGGTGAACTTGTAATTGGATTAAAGACTAACCTTGTTGGAAATTTTGCAACCTGCGTTCCTCCTGAAGAAAACCCTCCTATATTATCAAGCATTAATGGCGTTGTAAAGGCACCACCTCCTGCAAGAGCAAACTGCTGAGACAATATATTGGCATAAGAACCTTGTTGCCCTTTTGCAAATAAAGCTCCATCACTATATCCTGCTGCAAATGAATCTCCTAATGCAACATATTTTGTAAAAACTGCCGAACCAGGCGTTATCGGAACCTCTGCCGGCGTTGTATCTTCATCATCGTTATTACATGCTACAAAGGCCAATGAAACCAATAATAGCCATTTAAATTTTTTTATCATGATTTGTTATTTTTTACATTAATATTCATTTTCCCATACTCCTTAAATCTAATAAGAAGCACAATAAACCATATGCTTATAATTTATTTACGGGTTAATTGTCCATGAAGCAAACCATTGTTGCCCTATTAAACCTGCCCCTATTACCTGAATATAATCTTTTCCAAAAATATTTGTAGCTCCAATTTTGATAACCGATTTTAATTTAGGGATTCCATAATTTATCTGTGCATCAAACACCGTATTCTCTGGAACCATTCCGTCAGCAAAAGATGCCTCCCATAAATACTCCGTATTCCATCGTATGTTCATATTAAATCCAAAATTTTTAAATAATTTAGCATTCCCTAATGAACCTTTGATCCTATGTTTTGGAGTATTAAATCCAGCAACAAATCCTGGATCTTTTGACTGATCAAAATTAAATTGTGAATAATTATAATTCACTCCTACTTCAAAATCTTTGTATACTTTTTTAGATAACCCAACTCCAACTCCAAAAGAAGAAATTTGCGCAGTTGTATTAGTATAAACTTGATAAACTCTTCTGTCGCCAAATGCTAACGCCTGATAACTTTGCTGTACTGCTGGATTAGTAACATCAGTTCCTACAGTTCCATAATATGGACTAATTACTCGAGCTGTATTCATGAAATTATCATAAATATTATAATATGCATTAACATCAATTGAAAAGTCTCTTACTACAGAACGATATCCAACTTCAAAAGCTTGCACTTCTTCCGGTTTCACCAATCCAATATCCGCTACTTCAAGACTTGCTGGATTTCCAGAAGCTGCAAATGCCTGCACCGAAGCTACTGTATATGCATTTTCATAAGCTTTATGACCGTTCATTGTGACAGTAGCTGGATTACCCGCTGCCTGACCTGCTAAACTCACCTCTCTAACCTCTGTAAAACGATCTAAGTTTTCTGCTGCAGAACCAATTAATGCAAACGGACCTAAATCCAAACCAATATATTGATCTTGAGTTGTTGGATTTCTAAAACCTGTTTGGTATGAAACTCTAAAATTATGCACTTTTGTCGCTCCTGCAGAATAAACAAATGCAATTCTTGGTGATACATTTCCTTTAAAGTTTTGGCTTTTGTCATAACGAATAGACCCTGTAAATTTTAATCTATCATCCATCCATTTTTTAGCAAGTTGTGTATATGCTCCATATTCTTTATACTTTAACGGACCATCGTAATCTGTAAAAATTGTTCCTTCAGAGTTCATCACATACTCTCTCCAAGAACCTCCAACTTGAATTTCAGCAAAATCAATAAGATCTTTAAAGTTGTAATTTACATCTGAATGATACAACTTAGAATGATCTATAAACTTCGCTCCCTCTTTTAAATTTGGATTATCTGTAACATCTGCAAATGCAGCTGCAAATTGCGGAGAACCTGGTTCAAATCGTGCCGATCTCGGTGCACTAGGATTAGCTGGATCAATATTTGGCACTAAGCCTAAACCTGGCGAAACATTATAATCTGCAAAAGTTCTAGCGTACTTCGCAGCATCATTTACATTAAGCCCTAATATTACCGAAGATAGCTGAAAAGATTTAGCATAATCTGTAAACCAGTTCGTATCTGATTTAGCAGCTCTATTTACGTTCCAACCAGCAAAACGCATATCATAGGAATCTCCAGCATCTTCATTTGTCATATAAACTCTTGCAAAAAAGTTCTTCCCTTTTACCTCTAATTTGGTTTGCCCCATAAAAAAGTTCTTTAAAGAATACCTGTTTGCTCCTTGATAAATAGTACTACCTATACCTAATTTGTATTGAAGTATAATTTCCGTTTCATTTTCCCAAGGCTTAAGATGCATTGCAAAATCTGCCTTTACACTTTCTGATTTATTGTTATTTAAATCTTTTTCATGATACCCTGTTCTGCTTACCTGTCCTACATTTGGAAGGAAAGTAGTAACCTCGTCTCCATAAATATTTAATCCGTCATAATTTTGATTATTAGCATGTCCGATAGAACCTCCTGTCAAACTTCTTTGATCATCTGCAATCCACTCGGTTGCTCTGATGAAATTAAAATTTGCCTTTATTGCAAAATGCTTACTAAATGCAGTAGCAGCTCTAAAACCAAAATCTACATAATCATTTGTTCCCGCCACATCTTGTGAAGTTTGTCCGTATTTAAAATAAGTACTAACTCCTTGATTTGTAAACGGGCTTTTGCTGTTCATGAACAAGATCCCATTAAAAGCATTAGCTCCATAAAGTGCAGATGATGCTCCAGGCAAAAGCTCCACACTAGCAACATCTAAATCATTCAAACCAATTAAGTTTCCTAACACAAAGTTCAATGCTGGAGATGAATTATCCATACCATCAACCAGTTGCATAAAACGCGTATTAGCAACTGTTGCAAACCCTCTCGTATTTACCGATTTAAACGAAATACTACTAGTATTAAAAATAACTTCTTTTAGATTCTCCAAACCTTCATAAAAAGATGGAGCTGTAGTGTTTCTTATTTCCTGAATGCCCATTCTTTCAATTGTAACCGGTGATTCAATTACTCTTTCTGGAGTTCTCGAAGCCGAAACAACAATCTCATTTAACATTGTTCTCTCCTCAACCAACGATACATTGACTTTTTGGTTTGCCGAAGTAACATTGACAGTTTTAGTCTCATACCCAACTGCCGTGATCCTAATCGTTAGCGGTAAATTTTTGGATGACTTTAAAACAAATGAACCGTCGAAATCAGTAGAAGTACCGCTGGTCTCACCAACAACGCTAATATTAGCTCCGGGAATTGCTTCTTTTTTATTATCGGTAACGGAACCTGAAATTGTACTCTGCGCAAAGGATACCCCGCAAAAGAACAATGATAGAATAAGTAAATACATTCTCATTTGGTTAGTTTTAGATGGTTTATGTTACCAAAGTACAAATATTTTTGATATTACTAAAAAAAGGTTAAAAAAAATTAATTTTTCCTAACTTTTTAGTAACAAAAATACATATTACACATTCGTGTTTTTTGAACTTTTGACAACTATTCCTCCCTAACTCATTGAAATATACTATGCATACATATTATTTTGAAGAAAAAAATGAATATTCTACAAAAATGAATTCCTTAATTTTTTGTTATAAAAAAAGCGAGATGTAAATCTCGCTTTTTCAAATACTTATGTTTTATTTATTTTTTACTCTACAGTAACTGACTTCGCCAAGTTTCTTGGCTGATCAACATTACAACCTCTCATAACTGCTATATGATATGATAACAATTGTAATGGGATTGTCGTAATTAATGGCGATAAAGCATCAGATGTTTCAGGAATTTCAATCACATAGTCTGCTAATTCACGTACTTGCGTATCTCCCTTAGTTACTACTGCAATAATTTTTCCACTTCTGGATTTTATTTCCTGAATATTACTTACAATTTTATCGTAATGTCCTTGCTTAGGCGCAATTACTATTACTGGCATATGCTCATCTATTAAAGCAATTGGCCCATGCTTCATTTCTGCTGCAGGATACCCTTCAGCATGAATATATGAGATTTCTTTAAGCTTCAAAGCCCCTTCAAGTGCTACAGGAAAATTATAACCTCTTCCTAAGTATAAACAATTTGGAGAATCCTTAAATACTCCTGCAATTTCTTTGGCAACATCATTTGTTTCCAAAACTTCTTTTACCTTATCTGGGATAAGTTCAAGCTCTTGCAAGTATCTATGAAAATCTGGACTAGACAATGTTCCTTTAGCTTTTGCTAAACGCAAAGCAATCATTGTTAATACAGTAATTTGAGTTGTAAATGCTTTTGTAGAAGCTACTCCAATCTCTGGACCTGCATGTGTATAAGCACCTGCATGAGTCTCTCTAGAAATAGAAGAACCTACAACATTACATACACCAAACACAAATGCTCCATGCTCTTTTGCCAATTTAATAGCAGCCATAGTATCTGCAGTCTCTCCTGATTGAGAAATTGCTATAACTACATCTGTTTTATTGATAATAGGATTACGGTATCTAAATTCTGAAGCATATTCAACCTCTACTGGAATTCGGGCAAATTCCTCAAAGATATATTCTGCAACCAAACCTGCATGCCATGATGTACCACAAGCAACGATAATTATTCTGTCAGCATTAAGAAATTTTTCTAAATTATCTTCAACACCAGCTAACTGAACAATTCCTTCATTTGCATGAAGTCTACCTCTATAAGTATCTTTTATAACACTAGGCTGCTCATATATCTCTTTAAGCATGAAATGGTCATAACCACCTTTTTCAATTTGCTCTAAGTTCATTTGAAGCTCCTGAATATAAGGATCAACTAATGAATCGTCTTTAATCTTTCTGATTTTAATCGGCTTATGCAATCTAATGTTTGCCATTTCACCATCTTCAAGATAAACTGCATTTGAAGTATATTCAATAAAAGGCGAAGCATCAGATGCAATAAAGTACTCCCCTTCACCCACTCCAATTGCCAATGGACTACCCAATCGAGCAGCTACAATTTCATTTGGATTTTTTCTATCAAATACTGCAATAGCATAAGCACCTACAACTTGATTTAATGCAACCTGTACTGCCTTACCTAGTTTAAGCTTTTCTTTTTTCTGAACTTCTTCAATCAGGTTAACCAATACTTCAGTATCAGTATCAGAATGAAAAACATATCCTCTTTTTTTTAATTCTTCTTTAAGCGGAGCATAATTTTCAATAATACCATTATGTATTATAGCCAAATCTCCAGAATTAGACAAATGGGGATGCGAATTCACATCATTAGGTACACCATGTGTTGCCCATCGCGTATGTCCTATTCCTATAGTTCCGTTTGTAGTAAAGCCATCTTTAGCTTTAGCTTCAAGATCTGAAACTTTACCTTTTGTTTTACAAAGTTTAATTGCTTCTCCGTCATACAACATAACTCCAGCACTATCATAACCTCTGTATTCGAGTCGTTTTAGTCCTTTAATTACAATAGGATACGCCTCTCTATATCCAATATATCCAACAATTCCACACATATATATATTTAATTAATTTGGTTTCGTGTAGTAAATCTGAAGTTTTAATCTCTTACTTTCAACTGGTGAATTTCCTCCATGAAGAATTGTTCCTAAAGGATTCATTACTGATGCTCTTGGTGCTTTAGTAAAAGCCCCTTCCTTTTTTGCTTCTATTACTGTAGGTACTTTTAATTTATTAGCAGCAACAATATTTATATCCTCAGTAACTACAACTCCCATCTTCACATTAGTTGAATCTATATTCTTAATCAAATTCCTAACATGATTTGTAATTCTGATTTTATAAGTCAAACCTTTTTTAGTAGCAGGATCAACATTTATAATACCACTAAAAACCTGTTTGATTTTTTTTGCATCACTTGTCGCACTTGGTGTTCCATCATTATAATAATCAACAATTGGTCGATTATTATTAAAATCATACAAATAAATCCTATTTGGTTCCGGGCTATTTTTCATAGCATCAGAATCAATATGAAAAATCAAATTAGCTTCATTAATCAACCAACCTTTACTTCTTATTTCTGCCAATTCTCCTGGCTTAAAAAGCTCTAGTATAGCCATTGACCCCTCTCCTCCTTTTAAATACAACTTCTCATCACCAGTTGCTTTTGGAGTCGTTATTGCAGTATTATAATCGGGATTAACATTAACTTGCTGCAATAAATTTACTGTATTTCCTGTTAAGTTAAGAACAAGAGTCTTGTCCTCCGTTTTATCAGAATCATCTGTTGTTATCTCCGTTTTTGCTTTATATTTTATAGTAATCTTTCCTCGTCTAAAATCAACATTAGCTAAACTACCAACTCCTCCATTACTTTCTACCTTAAAGTACAAACCTCTAAAATAATCTTTAAAAACATCATTTGTCATCAACTTACCTGCTGGAGCTTTAAGTATTTTTTCCTGAAAAACAGTTTCATCCAACTTCAGCTTCATTGCTGGCGCTCTTCTCACAGTAGTTTCTTTACCTGCATCATCTTTGGTTGTCTCAACTATTTCAGCCTCACTGAAAGTAAACTTATCATTTTGAGCTTCTGCACCTGTATTCAAACGCGTTCCAACTTTGGCAGCATCAAAAAGAGAGTTCTGATCCGTAAAAAAAAGTTGTGGATTCACAAAATTACCATTCGGATCCAAATCAGCCATATAATACCCTGACTGATAAACACTAAGTTTCATTTCACCCTTTTCAGGACCATAAATTGAGTCTAACTTATAGGTTCGAGTACCATCAGTATTAACTTTATCCACATGACTATAATACGGAACCTCAAGCTCAACACTTTGAATAACTGGATCTGCTCCTATTGTAGGATTAACTGCTGCTAAAGTTAACTGTGTAGCAAAACTAGCTACAGTAGTACCAAATGCAGGATTAACGTAAATCCCCAATTGATTTGAAGTTAAATTGTTTGATTGTATCGGAGTAATTTGTTGATTATAAGCTACTACATCTGAACTGTATGTTGCTAAATCAAAATGATTATCACCAATTAAATCATCGCCAATAACATTAAAATCCTTGTCGCAAGAATATAAGAAAACAACGCTTGCTACTAAAAGTATTTTTCTAAAAAAAGAAGTATTATACATGTGTAATAAAAAAGTTAAATTTTAAAGAACCTCGTTTTTATAAAAATTTGTATACGCCTCTGCGAATGCATCTTTTGGGACGAAAGGTAAAAAAGGTTTTCCTGAAGATTCTATAAATTTTGTTAAACTTGAAGACAGATTATTTGAGGCTATTATTACCCCATCTGAATGAAGAATACTCGCTTTTAAAATATTTTCATAATTTGGAATTTCTAAATCTGAAACAGCTTCATGTGGAACTCCATCAAATTTAACCTTCTTAATCATTTCTGGATCTAGTGTCTCATCAAACGATTGCGTATAAACAGAAGTAACAATTTTTGTATCTGAGAATAAAGCTTCATGCTTATAATAATGTTTCATATAGATTGGCAGCATAGCAGCCATCCATCCATGTACATGTATTATATCTGGAACCCAGTTTAACTTCTTAACTGTCTCCACAACTCCTTTAGCAAAAAAGATGGCTCTTTCGTCATTATCAGGATACATTACACCTTCTTCATCCGTAAAAGTGGCTTTCCTTTTAAAATACTCATCGTTGTCTATAAAATAAACCTGAATTCTTTCCTTAGGGATAGATGCTACCTTAATAATCAATGGCATATCTAAGTCATTCACTACCAAATTCATTCCAGAAAGCCTGATAACTTCGTGTAACTGGTGTCTTCTTTCATTGATATTTCCATATCTTGGCATGAAAATTCTTATTTGTCCGCCCTGATCGTTAATCATTTTGGGCACATCATAAGACATTAAAGAAACCTCATTTTCAGCTAAATAAGGCACAACTTCAGATGATACATACAATATCCTCTTATCTTTCATAATAGTAATTTGCTTAATTTTTGGTAATAAAAACGATGCAAAATTACAAAAATTTATGCAGTTATTAACTAATATATTATGTTTGCACTAAATTTTAATAATACCATCATGCATATTTTCTACGGTAAAGTTGCTTTAATAGCTTATTTAAAAACTATTAAAACCGAAAATTCGAGTGTTGGTTTCGTACCAACCATGGGCGCTTTACACCAAGGTCACCTAGCATTAATGCAACGATCATTGAACGAAAATGACGATACAGTTGTCAGTATTTTCGTAAATCCAACGCAGTTTAACAACCAAGAAGATTTAGCAAAATACCCCCGAACTCTAGACGAAGATGTAAGAAAAATGCGCGCTTTAAGCGATAAAATAATTTTATACGCTCCAACTGTCGAAGATATCTATGAAGGCCATACTGTTTCTCAATCATTTGATTTCGATGGACTAGAAAATCAAATGGAAGGAAAATTTAGACCTGGACATTTTAATGGTGTAGGTACAATTGTAAAACGCTTATTCGAAATCATCACTCCCACAAATGCCTATTTTGGAGAAAAAGATTTCCAACAGCTACAGATTGTAAAGAAAATGGTCGAAAAAAACCATCTCCCAGTAAATGTTGTTGGTTGTCCAATTTTCAGAGAACCAAACCAGTTGGCAATGAGTTCTAGAAACGAACGTCTAACACCAGATGAACGTCAAGAAGCAGCCATTATTTATAAAATTCTGACTGAAGCAAAAGAAATATTTCAGACAAAAAGCCCTGAAGAGACAATTGAATTTGTAGAAAATTTCTTCAAAAACAATGACAAATTTGAACTAGAATATTTCGTAATTGCTGATGAATCAACATTATTACCTATAGATCATAAAAGTAAAGACAAAAATTATCGCGCATTTATAGCGGTATTTGTTAATTCTATTAGGTTGATCGATACTATTTCATTAAATTAATTTACTTTTGTAGCATGCAAATTCAAGTAGTAAAATCAAAAATACACCGCGTTAAAGTAACTGGAGCCGATCTTAATTATATTGGCAGCATTACTATTGACGAAGCCTTACTAGATGCCTCAAACATAATTGAAGGCGAAAAAGTAGCAATTGTTAACATTAATAATGGAGAACGTTTTGAAACGTATGCCATTAAAGGAGAACGAAATTCTGGAGAAATAACCCTTAATGGACCTGCAGCAAGAAAAGTACAGAAAGATGATATCATAATCATTATTTCTTATGCAACATTAGAATTCGAAGAAGCCAAAACCTTCAAACCATGGATTGTTTTCCCGAATGAAAATGATAATTCGTTGACATAAATTCGTTTCTAAAACATATAAAAACTGCCCTTTTTCAAAGTCAAATTTTGTAAAAAGGGCAGTTTTGCATCTATAATCCAACCATATTGCCATACCATTATCAATTTCTAATTAAATAAAAAAAAATAAAGTACTATATTGCTACTCTATTTTGATAATCTTAAAATTTCAGAAATCCCAAATTATGAAAAAAGTTTACCTACTACTATTATTCATTTCTATTACAGCTTTTTCTCAAAGAAAAACAGAAACAATTAACTCAATACCATTAGGAGAAACAAGAACAATAACTGTTGAATTACCTGCTTCTTACGAAACCAATAAAACTCGAAAATACCCTGTACTATATTTATTTGACGGAGAATATCTTCTAGATCCTTTTAGCGGCGCTTTAAAATATGGTGCTTATTGGGATGATTTACCAGAAACTATTATTGTAGCAATTCACCAAAACAAAAATGATGAGCGTGAAGATGATTCAACGTTCGACGGAATCAATGGTTTACCATTTGAAAAAGGAGCCAAGTTTTTTGAATTTGTTGCAGGTGAAGTAATCCCAAAAGTTGAAAAAAATTACCGTACTGCACCATTCCGAATTATTGCTGGTCATGGAGTAACTGCAGGCTATTTAAATTTTTTCTTATATAAAGAAGTACCATTATTTAATGCATACATTTCTATGAGTCCAGAACTGGCAACTCAAATGGAAGTTCGTGTTCCTGAAAAATTTGCTAAATTAAAAACACCTCTATTTTATTATTTATCTGCTGCTGATGGAGATGTTAAAAAAACTAAAGAACCAATCCAAAAATTAGATCAAAACATTAAAATAGCTAATAATCCTTTAATAAATTATAAATATGATTTATTTAAAAACACTACTTATTATTCAGCCGTTTTATATGCTATACCAAATGCTTTAAATCAAATTTTTGAAGCTTACAAACCTATAAATTTAACCGATTATAATGACAAGATTGTTATTCTTAAATCTGGTTATGTTGACTATCTAAGAGAAAAATATGACATAATCACAAAAACATTAGGTGTTGAAATGCCTGTTCGAATGAATGATTACATAGCTGTAGAAACTGCTATTTTAAAAAACAATGCTTTCGATGAATTAGGTATATTAGCTGAAATTGCCAATACCAGTTACCCTAAAGCGATGTTAGGTGAATACGAACTTGGATTGATGTACGAAAAAATGGGAGATGCAAAAAGAGCTTCCAAAAAATACCAAAACGCTTCACAAATGGAGCCTATTGGCAGATTGAACAAAGATTTGATGTACGACAAAATAGATGAAATGAATGATCTTATCAAAAAGAAATAATGTCAAAAGTTAAAACAACCTTTTTTTGCCAAAATTGTGGCGCTCAATATTCTAAATGGCAAGGACAATGTAATTCTTGCAAAGAATGGAACACCATAGCCGAGGAAATTATCCAAAAACAAGAAAAAGTTGCTTGGAAAAGTGAACCTACTCCAACTGGCAAAGCACCTCGCCCTTTAAGAATAAACGAAATCGATTCTACGCAAGAAGTGCGTATGGATACCACTGATGGCGAATTAAATAGAGTTCTTGGGGGCGGTATTGTTCCTGGATCACTAACCCTTTTAGGTGGCGAACCCGGAATTGGAAAAAGTACACTTTTGCTTCAGGTTTCATTACAGTTACCCTATAAAACCCTATATGTTTCGGGTGAAGAAAGCCAGAAACAAATAAAAATGCGTGCAGAAAGAATTACGCCAAATGGTGACAATTGCTATATCCTTACTGAAACCAAAACCCAAAATATCTTTAAACAAATTGAGGCCATTCAGCCAGAGATTGTAATCATTGATTCTATACAAACGCTTCATACCGATTATATAGAATCGACTGCTGGAAGTATTTCTCAAATTCGAGAAACTACAGCCGAGTTAATCAAATTTGCCAAAGAAACCAATATCCCTGTAATCCTAATTGGTCATATTACCAAAGATGGAAACATCGCAGGTCCAAAGATACTGGAGCACATGGTTGATACTGTTTTACAATTTGAAGGAGACAGAAATCACGTCTATCGTATTTTACGATCTCTAAAAAATCGTTTTGGATCCACTGCTGAATTAGGAATATACGAAATGCTAGGAAGTGGCTTAAGAGAAGTATCAAACCCTTCTGAAATATTAATTTCACATAAAGACGATGAATTATCGGGAACTGCAATTGCTTCAACACTTGAAGGAATGCGTCCATTAATGATCGAAATACAATCCTTGGTGAGTACAGCCGTTTATGGAACACCTCAACGAAGCACAACAGGATATAACGCCAAAAGATTAAATATGATCTTGGCTGTTTTAGAAAAAAGAGCTGGATTTCGCTTAGGCGCAAAAGATGTTTTTCTAAACGTTACGGGAGGAATTTCTGTAGATGATCCCGCAATAGATCTTGCCGTTGTAGCTGCTATTTTATCTTCAAATGAAGATATTCCTGTAACTAAAGGCTTCTGTTTTGCTGGAGAAGTTGGGTTATCTGGTGAAATTCGCCCTGTTAATCGAGTAGATCAACGCATACAAGAAGCAGAAAAATTAGGATTTTCGACTATTTTTGTATCTAAATACAATAAAATTGCGTTAAAGAATACAGGAATCAAAATTGAACTTGTTGCCAAAATCGAAGACGTAGCCAGTATTCTTTTTGGATAAACTTAAATACATCAAAGAATTTATATGAAAACAAAAAAACAAAAAATAGTATTGGCTCTCAAAATTGTAGTCATACTATTTATTGTAGTACTAATTGGTGCTTATTTCTTTCGAGATGCTCTTTTGCATAAAGCAATTGCAAAAGTATCAGATAAAATGAACAGTGAATACAATAGTACGTTTTCAGTAAAAACAGCTTCATTTGATGGAATTTCAGGTATAAAATTATCCAATGTAATATTAGTTCCTAAAAATGCCGATACCCTTTGTAACATCCATAATATAGAGACAAGCATTAGCTTATCACATTTATTAGTTGGTGATATCCAAATTGGAACATTAAAAATCGACAAAGGCTATATACAATTGGTAAAAAAAGGAAACATCAAAAACTTCGATGCTTTCTTAAAGAAGGACAGTACCAATACATCTAAAAATGAAAAAAGAGAATACGCAACGTATGCATACCGAATTATATCAAAACTATTAAATCTTATTCCAACCGATATGAAGTTGGAAAATTTGATTTTCAAGATTGATGACAATGGTAAAAAAGCACAAATTGCAATAAACAAACTGGTCTTGGCCGATAAAGAACTTGAAACCAATTTACATGTTCAAACCAAAACATTTGACCAGCGCTGGAATATAAAAGGCTTTGCTGATCCTAGAAACAAAAAAGCTGATATTCGATTTTTTAATCTCGATACAGGAGCAATTCGAGTGCCTTACATTGATGATCGTTTTAATATGCTGGCAAGCTTTGATTCTATTCGATTGAATATTGAGAATATTAAAAAAAGTGGAAGCGAACTCCACATCGATGGATATTCGTCTATAACCAATTTAAAAATCAACCATGCAAAGATTGCCAGCAAAGATGTAATCATAAAAAATGCCCGTTTTGATTATCGTTTCTTATTGGGTTCTGATTTCATCTCAATAGACAGCACCTCAACAGTTCAATTAAACAAAATAAAACTCCATCCTTACGTATCTTATAATACCAAATCGGATACTACTTATACCTTAAAAGTTGCTATTCCTAAAATGAAAGCGCAAGATTTTATTGTCTCGCTGCCAGATGGTTTATTTACCAATTTTCAAGGAATGGAAGCTACAGGTAATTTTGATTACAAACTCGATTTCAAGTTCAATAAAAACAAACCGAACAGTTTAGTTTTTGATAGTAAACTAAACAAAGAAAACCTTGTAATTACTAAGTACGGCCAGGCAAACCTCAACAAATTAAATAGTGAATTTGTATATCGTGCCATTATAAAAAATGTACTACAGAGACCCATTTTAGTAGGTTCTGGAAATCCAAATTACACTCCTATTGAGCAAATTTCTCCGTATCTACAAAAAAGCGTATTAACTACAGAAGATCCATCATTCTTCTCACATCGTGGTTTTATTAATGAAGCTTTCAAACAATCGATTTTAAAAAATATTCGAACCAAGAAATTTTCTCGGGGTGCGAGTACGATTAGCATGCAACTGGTAAAAAATGTTTTCCTTACCAGAGAAAAAACACTATCTCGTAAACTCGAAGAAATTTTATTAGTTTATATCCTCGAAAATAATCGTGTTGTAAGCAAACAACGTATGCTCGAAGTATATTTTAATATTATCGAATGGGGACCAAATGTATATGGAATTGGTGAAGCAAGCCGTTTTTATTTCCAAAAAAGTCCTTCCGACTTAAGCTTAGACGAATGTTTATTTTTAGCTACAATTATTCCGAGCCCAAGAAAATTTACATACCAATTTAACAATCAGGGTAATTTAAAAGATTATGCTATCAGAAATCAAAAATTCCTTAGTAATCTTATGTTGCGCCGTGGTGTTCTAACACCTGAGGATACTATTAACAGATTACCTGTTTATATTTCTGGGAACGCTCGTTCATTATTGCGAATAAAAGCTCCCGATTCTACGGCTGTTCCAGTAGATTCTATGTCTATAGATGATGAGTTTGATCTTTGATTTTTCTCGCCAAGACACCAAGTCGCTAGATTGAGATATGATTTCTTTGCGGTTTTACGTCTTTGCTAGAGATTTATTTAGCAAATTACATTGCACTTACTTAAAATTCTTTAAGAAATCTTCTTTGTAAGTAGGAGAAACTTCGATCTCAGCCCCATCGTTTAGCATTATAATTCCTCCTTTGTTATAGGATGTTACACAATTCATATTGATGATATGCGATTTATGAACTCGTATAAATGGAAAAGGCAAAATTTCTGAAAAGTGTTTTAAGAACCGACAAACCATTTTTTTACTTCCGTCATTCAAATATAAATCAGTAAAATTTCCATTCCCTTTTAAGCGAACAATTTTTTCCATCTTCACCACTTCAAATCCTTCTAACGTTGGCAAGATAACTTGTTGTTTCTCTGGTTTTGTTTCATGGAAATTTTCAACAATAATTTTGTTTCTGTTAAAAATCTCATGGTTCATAATCTGATGCTGTACTTTGTTTACTGCAACAATCAACTCTTCGATACTTATTGGTTTTAGCAAATAATAAGCGGCACTTTGGTTTAATGCTTTTAATGAATATTCGGAAAAAGCGGTAACAAAAATAGTTTCAAAATGTAAATCCTTGCAGGCCTCCAAGACATCAAAAGCATTTCCGAAAGGCATTTCAACATCCAAAAAAACTAATTGCGGCTGCACCTCATGCAATAACGGAACAGCTTCTTTTATGTTCTGTGCTTCGCCAATAACTTCTACCTGCGGACAATATTTACTCAAATAATTTTTGAGTACTTCTCGAGCCGCAAGCTCATCTTCGACGATTACACTTCTTATCTTTTGAAAAGTCATCATATTTTATCTATTAATGGAAAAACAATTCGAACAATAGTACCTGTCTGGGGCATTCCTTTTTCGGTAATTTCAAAAGAAATATTCTTTTTATACAATTCGTTCAGCAAACCTATTCGTTCCTTGGTATTACTTAATCCTCTGGATTCATGTGCTTTTTGGTTATTTGTTTTAAGTTCACGGCTTTTGGCTAAACCAATCCCATTGTCTTCTATAATCACTACAACTTTCTCTGCTTCAAACTCAAAATTAAGAGACAGAAATCCTTTCTTATCCAAATAACGCAATCCATGCCAAATGGCATTTTCCAGATGTGGCTGAATAATCATATTAGGAATTAGAACTGTTTCTGTATCTAAAGCATCATCAACACTAATTTTAAAATCGAATTTATCCTGAAACCTCAGATGTTCTAAATCTAAATATTTTTTGAGTTGTTCAATTTCTTTATCTAATATGATGAAATCCTTATTAGAATTCTCCATCATATTTCGCATTAAGTTAGAATAAGAAGTCAAGTATTTATTGGCTTCCAATTCTTTATTTTCTGAAATAAATTGATTCACACTATTCAAACTGTTAAAGATAAAATGCGGATTCATTTCTCTTCGCAAAGACTGTAAAGCAATTTCTTTGTTTTTGGTTTTTATCGAATATAATGCTTTCACAATAAACAAGAACAACAATGACAGCAGTACTATTGACCCTAGAAGAAAGTAATTAAACGTGTTTTTCTTTGTAATCAATTCGTCCTTCAATGTCTTTTCTTTTTCTAACTGACGAATTTTATCTTCGGTTACCTGAAATGTTTTGGCATCGATAAGCGTTGTGTCGGATTTAATTAACTTATCAAAATTGGCAAAGAACTGCTCATATAAGGCAATACTTTCTTTGTCATCTCCTTTGGTTTTGTAATACTGAATTAAAGCAGACAAACTCTTTTTAGCTTCCGTAGAATTTCCATTTTTAGATGCTAGGTCATACGCTTCCTTAAGTGATACAACTGCTTTTTTAGGTTCTTCTTTTTTAAAATAAAGCTTTGCTAAGGATTGTAATTGCTTTATTTGGGTAGTATAATCTTGCTTCTTTTTGGCTTCAGCCAAAAGTCTTTCGTTGATACCAATCGCTTTCTCAAACTGATTATCAGAAGCATATACTTTGGCAATTTCGTTTTTGATTTTAATAACCTCTTCTGGTTTATCTTTTGCGTAAGCGAGCGCCTTAGTATAACTCTCGATTGCTACCGCTTTATCCTTTTGTTGCAAAGAATTCTGTGCTTTTTGAACATAAGCTGCTGCAACCTCATCAATTTTATTATCTTTTTTAAGCAACTCAATATTCGAATTCACATATCCTGCTTGTGTAACAGGGCTTGCTTGT
Organism: Flavobacterium sp. TC780; assembly: GCF_056783245.1. Taxonomy (NCBI): domain Bacteria; kingdom Pseudomonadati; phylum Bacteroidota; class Flavobacteriia; order Flavobacteriales; family Flavobacteriaceae; genus Flavobacterium; species Flavobacterium sp. TC780. The sequence goes on from NZ_JBXBAV010000139.1 coordinate 18,344, forward strand.
GTTCGCAGACGATTAGCATCATTCTGATTTATTTTTTCTTCATTTTTATCTGCTGCAATAGCTCCTGCGGCTTCATAATTTTTAATTGCCGATACAAACTTTTTCTGATTCTCTTGTACTTTGGCAATACTTCTTGTTACTCGTATTTTATCTTCAGCAAGGTTTTGTTTGGTATAACTGGTTAATGCTTTTTTATAATATTCTTCCGCTTTTGCATTATCTCCTTTACTAAGGAATTCATTAGCCAATCGTTCATAATTCTGGCCTATTTGTGCCTCGTCATTCACATCCAACGATTTTTGTAACTCTTTGGATACTTTGCTCATTTTGGAAACTGGCATTGCTTTTTTCTTAGCAAGAGAATCCCGTGCTGTTACTCCAACAGGAAGTAACAACATTAGAAATAAAGAAAAAACAGCTAATAAACGTCTCATATATTTCATCCTTTTTAATTCTCTGCACCTTAATTTATAGACGGCTCAGAACCTTTAAATTCAATACTGTAAAGTAAAGTATTTTATATTCTGTTTACAACTCGTTTCACCAAGTCAAAATACCGTTTCACCATTTCTGCAAAAAACGAACTCTTTAAGTTTATAAGTTTGGTCTATAATCACAATCTAAAACATAGGAAATCATGAAAACATCAATCCTTATCTCAGCGCTTTTAGCAACTGTATTTTCTTTTGCAAATAGCAATCATAGTAATGCAAATCTTAAAAAGAATACTAAAATTGAAAAACCGATAACAGCGGAAAAAACCAAAATACAAGTTGCATTATTATTAGACACCTCTAGTAGTATGGATGGATTAATTGATCAGGCAAAATCCAGGCTATGGAATATTGTAAATACTTTAACGACTTTAAAATATAACGGGAAAGCACCCGATATAGAAATTGCTTTGTACGAATATGGCAATGACGGCTTATCTAAACAATCTGATTATATTCGACAAATAGCGCCACTTTCGACAGATTTAGATTTGATTTCGGAAAAACTATTCTCTCTAAGCACTAATGGTGGTAACGAATATTGTGGAGCTGTGATTCAGGACGCAACCAAACAATTAAAATGGGCAAAGGACAACCACAATATGAAGCTAATTTATATTGCAGGAAACGAAGAATTTAACCAAGGTGAAATTAATTATAAGGAAGCTATTAGTAATGCTTTAAAGAATGACATTTATGTAAATACTATTTATTGTGGAGATAAAACTCAAGGCATAAATGAACTATGGAAAGATGGTGCCCATTATGGAAAAGGTAAATATTTTAATATCGATTCTAATCAAACAGTACGTTATATAGTAACTCCATATGATGTTGAAATTACAAAATGTAACGAAAAAATCAACAAAACGTACATAAGCTATGGCTCAAAGGGTTCTGAGAAAAAGATGAATCAGGAAATGCAAGATAAAAACGCTCAGAAAGTTTCTGCATCAAATTATGCCGAACGTGCTGTGAGTAAATCAAAAGCCGTTTATAAAAACGACAGTTGGGACTTAGTCGATAAAGTAAAAGATGATGCTACGGCTATTTCGAAAATAAAAAAAGAAGAATTACCAACAGAACTCCGTAATAAATCTACTGCCGAATTAAAGGTAATTGTTGCACAAAAAACGAAAGAAAGAGAAAATATTCAAAAGGAAATTGGCGAACTTGCCAAAAAACGTCAGCAATATATCGATACTGAAGCAAAAAAAACAAAAAAACAAGATGACTTGGGCAATACGATAAACACATCAATAATTGCTTTTGCAAAAGTTAAAGGATATACGGTTGAAAAATAAATCCCATAGTGAAAAATCAATTATTTAAAAACATGAAAAAATAGCATCTTCTTTTCGATTTTTATAGGAGTCTTTTGCGTTAGCTTTCAAAGTCATACATAAAGAAGAAAACCCTCAATTATCTAGTTCAAAATCTTCAACAGAAGAGAAACTGGCAAGCTCAAATAAACGAGATTAAAAAGTTTGTAAATACATCTTCAAAATACAATACTGGAGTTGGCTTTTTTATCGATATGGGAATTGCATCTGGCAAGAAACGGTTTTTTATATATGATTTAAAAAATAACAAGCTACTTGATCAGGGTTTAGTAGGTCATGGTTCGGGTTCTGAAACTGGAATTCCAGGAAAACGTAAAATTTAGCAACGTAAAGAATTCGCTTTCTCACCTCGTTAGGAAAATACTCGATTGGGTATTCGTATGAAGGCACTTTTGGCAAAGCCTACAAATTATATGGCTTAGACAAATCCAAATAATGCCTTTGATCGAAATATCGTTTTACATAAATATTGGGATATCCCATTTGAGGAACAAAAAAATCCTATTTGCAACAGTCAGGGATGCCCAATGGTTAATGAAAAATTTTATAGTGTAATTGAAAAAATAATTGACAGCTCTAAAAAGAAAATCATTCTTGTTATCTATCGCTAAAAACCCATTCAAATTTTCGTTATTTGTAATCCATATTAGACTAAATAAATATTTTAAAATTATAATCTCATGATAAAAAAAATAGTAACATCCGCTTTATTATTGATTGGTACAATTGCGTTTGCACAAAAACCAATCTTTACAACAGCAAAAGTAAAAGCTGCAACAGTATATTTTAATGCTGCCGAAATTTCGCAAACTGCAAGCGCCACTCTTCCGTTAGGAACAAGCGAAATTGTAATAAAAAATGTAGCTGTAGACTTGAACGAAAGTTCGATTCAAATAGGAACTCCATCGACAGTAACCGTTCTTTCGGTTCAGTTTACTAATAATTATATTTCAGAATATGAAGTAGACACTAAATCTCCAGCATTAAAAAGAGTACGAGACAGTATCGTTTTGGTTCAGAAAGAACTCCAAAAAGTCAACAATACTATTAATTCTGAAACAAAAACAATTCAGCTTTTAGATAAAAACCAGCAAATTTCGGGTGTGAATTCAGGTTTAAATGTAACTGAATTAATGAAAATGGTAGAATATTATAAAACAAAACAACTAGAAATTGCCAATACTATTAATACCCTTTCTGAGAAACAACAAAAGCTTAATGAAACACTTCAAAAACTAAATAACAAACTTGAAGTTGATACTAGCAAAGAAGAAAAAACCTCATCGGGAAAACTAATTGTTCAGGTTATGAATGAAGTTGCAGGGGCTGTACCATTAGACATTTCGTACTTAACAAATAACGCCACATGGACTCCCTTTTATGACTTACGTGCCGAAAGTGTTACCTCTCCTATTAATATGATGTATAAAGCTCAAGTGATTCAAAATACGGGCATCGATTGGAAAAAAGTAAAACTTACTTTGTCTAGTGGGTATCCTAACCAAAATAATCAAGCGCCGATATTGAGTTCTTGGTTTTTGAGAAATAATAATAGTCAAGCGGCATATGGTTACCAACAAAAAAGTGTAATGAATCAGCTGCAAGGAAGAGTTGCTGAGGATAATACATTACAAGAAGTTGTTATCACAGCTCCAGTAACAAAAAAAATGGCAAAATCATCTGTTTCAAACTACACTACTGTAGAAGAAAACCAGCTTAATGTTTCTTTTGATATTGATATTCCTTATGACATTTTATCTAACGGAAAAGTGCATAGTGTATCTCTTAAAGAAATAAAATTGCCTGCATCATATAAATATTATGCGGCTCCAAGAGTAGAAAACGAAGCTTTCCTTCTTGCTGAAATTGCCGATTATAGCAAATACAATTTATTGAGAGGTGAAGCCAATATTATCTTTGAAGGTATGTATGTAGGGAAAACTTTTATCGAGCCAAATCAAACTAGTGATACATTAAACTTGAGCATGGGACGTGACAAAAAAGTATCTATTAAACGTGAAAAAGTAGCCGACAAATCGGGAACTAAGTTTTTATCAACTAAAAAAGAACAAACTTTTACCTATGATATCACTGTAAGAAACAACAAAAAAGAAGCTGTTGAACTTTTGCTAAAAGACCAATATCCTTTGAGTACCAATAAAGAAATTGAAATTGAATTATTACAAAGTGATAGCGCTAAAGTAAATACAGAAACTGGAATCTTGACTTGGCAGTTACAAATGAAGCCTAATGAGATCAAGAAATTCAGAATTAGTTATAAAGTAAGATATCCAAAAGATCAGATATTAAATTTATAAAAACCTTTTAAAAACAAATCCCGATACGTGTTTAAATGTATCGGGATTTGTTTTTTATAATCTGTGATAGAAAATTAATCGTAAAGTTCACAATGCTTACAACTACTAAAACTGTAAATTGGGACTGCAAAACTGAAACTAAATTACGGTGCCGGATCTGGAATTACAGCGTGAACCGCATTGATATCGGCAATAACTTCGTCTGATAACGTGATATTAATAGAATCTATATTCTCTTTTAATTGTTCCATTGTAGTTGCTCCGATAATAGTACTCGTTACAAATGGTTGCTGATTAACAAATGCCAATGACATTTGTGCAAAATTTAAACCATGTTTATTAGCAATTTCCTGATACATACGTGCTGCTTTGGTACTTTGCTCACTGCTATATCTTGTATATTGTGGAAACAAATTAAGTCTTGATTTTGGATGTTTTTCTCCAGATAAAAATTTACCTGATAATACTCCAAATGCCATTGGTGAATATGCCAACAAACCTACATTTTCACGCATGCAAACCTCAACAGATGCATTCTCAAAAAGACGATTTAGTAGAGAATACGGATTTTGAATTGTTTTGATACGAGGCAAATTATTGTATTTATTTTCTTCCAGGAAGCGCATAATCCCCCAAGGGTTTTCATTAGAAAGTCCTACGTGTTTGATCTTCCCTTCTTTTATAAAACCTTCCATCGTTTGTAAAACTTCGTGGATATTATCTTCCCAGGCATCATCTTGGATTTTAAGTCCGCGTTGTCCAAAACAATTGGTCTTACGTTCAGGCCAATGCAATTGGTATATATCTACATAATCGGTTTGTAACCTTTGTAAACTATTGTCTAGAGCATATTTTAAACTTGCTGGCGAAAAATCTATTTTCTCACGCATATAACCAAAATTATCATTTGGTCCGGCAATTTTTGTTGCCAAAACAACCTCTTCTCTTTTTCCTGATTTTTTAAACCAGGTTCCTATAATTTTCTCTGTGCTTCCGTAAGTTTCCTTACTTGCAGGAATAGAATACATCTCGGCAGTATCAAAAAAATTAACGCCTCGTTCAAGCGCATAATCCATTTGAGCATGTCCTTCGGCTTCGGTGTTTTGTTGACCAAAAGTCATCGTACCAAGGTTTATTTTACTTACTTTAATATCTGTATTGGGAATTGTAGTGTATTTCATTTTTCTTTAGTTTCTATGGTGTTGCATTGCTAAGATTGTAGCTTTTACGAATAAGGCTCAAAGGTACAAAGCAAAATTTCAAAAGAAAAAGGTTCAAAGTTAAAAAACTCTAAACCTTTTTATGTTATAGATTTGCTCAGAAGAAAGCTTATTTTATTTCTTGCCACAGACTAAATGGTTTTTCAAAGCTGTTTAAACTATATTCTAATTACTGTAAACTTGTCAATTTATAACATCAGGAAAAATATCTTATAGAAAAGGCCATAAACAAAAAGGTCCAGAGTATAAACCCTGAACCTTTGTCTCTTTGCACCTTAGAACCTCAGTCCCCCTTAGCTACTTAATTAATGCTATTCAACATATCTGCGATTTCATCTAATCTTGGCGTTAAGATGATTTCGATTCTACGGTTTTTAGCTTTTCCTTCAGGAGTTGCATTGCTTGCCAATGGAGAGAATTCTCCACGACCTGCTGCCGTTAATTTTTGTTTGTTTATTTTACTGTTTTCACTCAAAATAGCTACAATTGCAGTCGCTCTTTTAGTTGATAAATCCCAGTTATTTGTAATCACTCCTGAACCTATATATGGATCATCATCAGTATGTCCTTCTATAAGTACCGAAAGATCTGGATTATCTCCTAATACTTTTCCAAGTTCTACAACCGCTTTTTTACCTTCGGTACCTACTGACCAGCTTCCTGAATTAAAAAGTAATTTGTTTTCCATAGAAACATATACCTTCCCGTTCTTTTGCTCTACAGTTAATCCTTTACCTTCAAAACCATTTAATGCTTTCGAAAGCGTTTCTTTTAGCTTTTTCATAGCAGCTTCTTTAGCAGCTATCATAGCTTCAAGTTCGTCTAATCGTTTTGCTGTTTTATCTAAACGTGCTTGTTCTGCAGCCAATGCTTTTCCTTTAGCTTCTAATTGCTCTAGCAACTCACGGTTCTTATTCATATTGTTTTTTAAGGCTTCGTCACTATTTTTCTCTAGTGCATTATAGGAGTCTTGCAAAACTTTTAATTTATTTTGTGCAGCAGCATAATCCGCTTTTTGTTTTTCTAATTCTGCTTTGGTTGCACTAAGGTTTTTATTTAATCCGTCACGATCTAACTCTAATTGATTTTTTGCTTTAAGCAATTCAGCATTTTCATCAGAGATTGAACGGTTTTCTTTTTTTAAATCGGCAAATTTAGTTTCTAAGTCATTGTATATTTTTTTGGATACACACGATGTTGTAAGCGCTAATATCAATAATCCGATTGAGACTTTTTTAATCATTTTTATTGTGGTGTTTATTATTTGAGATATTCTTAATTCTTTTCTAATTATTAGTACAAAGCAGGGCGCAAGCAAAACAAACTGACTAACTAAATCTTACCCAGAATGGCAATATAAGCTTAAAAACCGTATGTAACTAACAATAATGATACCATTAATCTTCAATTTCTACTAAAACTGGGCAATGATCTGAATGCACTGCATCAGGTAATATAACAGCGCGTTTTAGTTTGTGCTGCAAAGTGTCACTAACTAAATTATAATCAATTCTCCATCCTTTGTTGTTTCCTCTTGCTCCAGCTCGGTAACTCCACCAAGAATAATTGTGCGGTTCTTTGTTAAAATGGCGAAAACTATCTATAAATCCAGTTTTCATGAATCCATCTAACCAAGAGCGTTCGGCTGGTAAAAATCCTGAAACGGTTTTATTACGAACTGGATCATGAATATCTATTGCTTCGTGGCAAATATTATAGTCTCCACAAATGATAAGATTAGGTGTTGTTTTTTTAAGCTCATTGATATAAGTCTGAAAGTCATCCATGAACATAAATTTATGATCCAATCGCTGAATATTAGTTCCCGATGGAAGATATAAACTCATTACCGAAAAACTATCAAAGTCTGCTCGAAGGTTTCTTCCCTCAAAATCCATGTGTTGAATTCCAGTTCCGTAGACTACGTTATTCGGTTTTATTTTTGAAAGAATCGCTACACCACTATATCCCTTTTTTGTAGCTGGATAATAATACTGATATGGGTAACCTGCTTTGGTAATATCCTCTACAGGAATCTGATCTTCTGTAGCTTTAATCTCCTGAAGACAAATAACATCCGGGTTTGCATGTTGCAACCAATCGATAAATCCTTTTGAAATTGCAGCACGAATTCCGTTTACGTTATAAGAAATAATTTTCATTACAATTTTGTTTTATGTATTTCAAATGTAATAAAAAAGCGGAAAGTTTGGATAAGAAATAAGGAAAAGTAGAGTTTTTTGTTATCTTTGTTTCCTGCTCTAAAAAACAAATTGTACATGGGTTTAGTTACCGCGAAAGAAGTTGCCAAGGCAATAAATGTTGACAAGTATGGGGTTCTAGGTACTTTCTCTGGCTGGGTCCTTATGAAGGTGCTAAAGATATCTACCTTGAATAAGGTTTACGATAGAAATAAACATCTAGAAGATGTTGCTTTCTTGAATGGGGTTTTGGATGATTTACAAATCAAATTTGAAATTCCTGAAGAAGATTTAAAACGATTACCTAAAGATGGTGCTTATATTACTATTTCAAATCATCCACTAGGTGGTATTGATGGTATTTTATTGCTAAAATTAATGCTTGAAAGAGAGCCTAATTTTAAAATCATTGCCAATTTCCTATTGCATCGTATTGTTCCTCTTAAAAAATATATCATGCCTGTAAATCCTTTTGAAAATCATAAGGATGCTAAATCTAGCGTGGTCGGAATTAAGGAAACATTCCGTCATTTAAGTGATGGAAAACCTTTGGGTATTTTTCCTGCAGGTGAAGTTTCTACTTATAAAGATGGAAAACTAGTAGTAGATAAACCTTGGGAAGAAGGTGCGATTAAATTAATCCGAAAAGCCAAAGTTCCAGTTGTTCCTATTTATTTTCATGCTAAAAACAGTAAATTATTCTATTGGCTATCTAAAATAGATGACACTTTACGCACTGCAAAATTACCTTCGGAATTGCTTACTCAAAAAGATCGTGTAATTAAGGTGCGTGTTGGGAAGCCTATTTCGGTTAACGAACAAAACGAAATTGAATCTTTTGAAGAATACTCTGAGTTTTTAAGAAAGAAAACATATATGCTAGCAAATCCTTTTGAAAAGGAACATAAATTGCTAGATACTGCTAACTTAAAAATTCCTAGAAGCCCTAAGGAAATTGTTACTCCTGCAAATGAGAACAAGATAAATGCAGAAGTTGAAGCTTTAAGAAGCACTGATTGCAGATTATTACAAAGTAAAAATTACGAAGTGTTTTTTGCTTCTGCCAAAAACATTCCTAATATACTACATGAAATTGGTCGCTTACGTGAGATCACTTTCCGTGAAGTTGGTGAAGGAACAAATGAGCCTATCGATATTGACAAATATGATCAATATTACCACCATATGTTTTTATGGGATGATGATGCCAAAAAAATATCTGGAGCTTACCGCATGGGACTAGGTTCTGAGATTTACCCTAAATACGGAATGGATGGTTTTTACCTAAATGACCTTTTTAGATTTGAGCCTGAACTTCATGATATGATGCATAAATCTATCGAAATGGGGCGTGCATTTATCATCAAAGAATACCAACAAAAACCAATGCCTCTTTTCTTATTATGGAAAGGAATCATTCATACAACATTGCGTTACCCAGAGCACAAATATTTACTTGGTGGTGTAAGTATAAGCAATCAATTCTCTGATTTCTCTAAATCGTTAATGATTGAGTTTATGAAGTCAAATTATTATGATCCATATATCGCTCAATATATTCATCCTAAAAAAGCATATAAGGTAAAACTAAAAGATGCTGATAAAGACTTTATTTTTGATGAAGCTGAGTCAGATCTTAATAAGTTTGATAAAATTATCGATGAATTAGAACCAGGAAACTTACGTTTGCCTGTTCTAATTAAAAAATACATCAAGCAAAATGCACGAGTTGTAGCTTTTAATGTTGATCCTTTATTTAACAATGCTATCGACGGTTTAATGTACATTCGTATTGCCGACATTCCAGAGAGTACTATGAAACCAGTTATCGAAGAATTCCAGATAGAATTAGAAAGAAAACTTGCTGAGAAAGACGATTAATTTCTCAATATATAAAAACAAAAATCCCGTTTCAAATTATGAAACGGGATTTTTTTTATGTTTTAAAACCAAATTGATTGATGCAATATATCATCAAAGGAGTTGTTTTTTATAAAAAATATAATTCTTACAAAATGATAAACTGCTAGTAAAGCAGCCATTCTATATGCTAATTTCCTATTGTATAAAAGTCCCGTGAAATATTCTTTTTTAGTAATTAACTCTGTTACTAATACAATAATAGTTACCCAACAAAAAGCAATTACAAATGGCCCTAAAATATGGTAACTAATTGACTTATATAAATCTCCTTGATAAAAATAAACTAATGACTTAGTAATTCCGCATCCAGGACAAGGAAAACCAATAAGCATTTTAAAAGGACAAAATGACTGATCCGTCTCTAAATGATCATTATGATTATTAAGCATTAAAAAAAACGGAACTATCAGTGTAATTAAAGCACCGATAATTCCGTAAATTTTACGTTTTGTTCTGATATTATTTGTATAGTCTGTTGATATCACCTTGTACAATCATTGCTGCTGCAATAGGGAAAAACAACCCTAAAAGAATTAATAATGTCGATTGGTCTTTTTGAAGTTCTCCTGTTTTTTCATAAACCTTAGGTAATGCATCTTTTCCTGCTAGATAATAAAAATAAATATTAACTGGCATACAACATCCTGCAAAAATCGCAACAGGTTGTGATATAACCTCTTTCTCAGAAACAGCATTAAAAACCTCTGCTACTTTTATATTCCAATAAATTAAATACAATCCACAAGTTAAAATTCCAAAAAGCAATACCATAATTGGATCAACTTTAAATACAGGGATTGGGCCATTAAAGTTATTTGATGTTTTTTCTAATTCCATTTTTTATTCTTGAATTTGTTAATTCCTACTCTTTGGATTTTCGGTTACTCCTAGATTTTTAAAAGAAATATTATTTAGATTAATTCTTCCAAAAAAATCAGCAGCAATATTATTAAAAATTAACAAACAAAACTAATTATTATTTGAATATTTACAAGAAAAAACTCGTTATTAAATTCAAAAAAAAATATTACTCAAAGACTCATCTAATCTGTTATTTACAAACAAACAGCCTTAATTTTATCCACAATTACTTGCGCTAAGCGTTCATGGCTCTCAAATGTCCAACCAGCAATATGTGGCGTTAAAATCACTTTTCTTCCATCTAACAGATACTGAAAAGCTTCTGGTGTATTTTTATCCTGAAAAAGCGTTTCAAAAGATAGCTTTTCATATTCCAAAACATCCAAACCTGCCCCAAGTACTTTCCCAGATTGCATTGCAGCTACCAAATCGGCTGTAACAATATTTTTCCCTCTTGAAGTATTAATGATCCATAGTGGTTTTTTGAATGCATTAATAAATGTGGCATCAACCATTTTGTCTGTTTCTGGTGTCCATGGAATATGCAAACTCAACACATCTGTTTTCTCTTGAAATTCTTGTAACGAAACTTGTTTGGCATTTTCATCGCCTACATTATCCTTAATATCATAACACAAAACTTCTACATCAAAACCTCTTAATTTTTTTGCAAATGCTTTACCCATATTTCCGTAACCAATAATTCCTACCGTTTTGCCATCAAGCTCGTGACCACGATTACTTTCTCGGTTCCATTGTCCCGCACGAATCTCACTATCAGCAAGATTAAGTTTATTAAATAAGGAAAGAATCATTCCTAATGTATGCTCAGCAACTGCATTACAATTTCCTTCGGGAGCAGCAATGAGTTCTATATCTTTAGAAAGTGCATAATCGCAATCGATGCTTTCCAGTCCTGCTCCAACTCGTGCTATAAATTTTAAATTTGTTGCTTTATCTATAAATTGTTTATCAATCTTAAACCGACTTCTAATTACAATTCCTTGATAATCCTGAATTTTTGCTTCAATTTCTTCTTTAGTTGAAGTAAAATCAGCATAATTTTCAAATCCTGCTTCTTGTAATTGTTTCCAAAGAATTGGATGATTGCTATCGATATGTAAAACTTTAATTGGCATGAAATTATAACTTAAATTAGACTAACAAAGTAACAAAAAAAATATGGGTTATATCGTTTCTATATTAAATTGCCAACACTAAAACTCTTCTAAAAACCAACATTTCCTATTTTATTGGTTATATTTTTTTAACTTTGAAAATAATGCATTTTCAACCTTATTCCTAAAAATGAAATTAACAAAAACATTTAAGTCCTTTTTTCAAAGTGAAAAATCAGGAGGACTCATCTTACTCTTCGTAACGATTCTTTCTCTTTTTCTAGCCAACTCAATATTTCAAACCGAATATATTGCTTTTTGGGAAACCAATATCGGACACCATTCAATAACACATTGGATCAATGATGGCTTAATGACTATTTTCTTTTTGTTGATAGGATTAGAATTAGAACGCGAAATCTATCAAGGTGAATTAACTAGTATAAAGAATGCCTCATTACCTATTTTTGGTGCTTTGGGCGGAATGTTAATTCCTGCTGGAATATTTTTATTGCTAAATTTTGGAACTGCTACTCAAAATGGGGCAGGAATCCCTATGGCTACCGACATTGCTTTTGCAATTGGAATTTTATCTCTTTTAGGAAACAAAGTTCCCTCTTCTCTTAAAGTATTCCTTACTGCTCTTGCTGTGATTGATGATTTAGGTGCTATAATAGTTATTGCATTATTCTACACTACGAGCATATCTTTTTTAAATCTAGCTCTTGCTTTTGCAGTTCTAGGTGTGTTATTTATTTTTAACCGAATGAAAATTCACAATCTCTATATTTATCTAATTGGAGGAGTTATTATGTGGTACTTTATGCTTAATTCTGGAGTACACGCTACTATAACTGGTGTTTTATTGGCTTTTGTAATTCCATTTGGAAATGGAGGTAAAAAAACTTCTTCTTATAAACTACAACACTTTTTACACAAACCAGTTGCATTTTTTATCTTGCCACTATTTGCTTTAGCCAATACCTGTATTGCCATTAGTTCTGACTGGCATGAAGGATTAAGCCACCCCAATGCTTTAGGAATCATTCTAGGTTTGGTAATAGGAAAACCATTAGGGATAGCTCTATTTGCCTTCTTAGGTGTTACATTAGGAATTTGTACATTACCTAAAGAACTTAAATGGTCTTATGTTATAGGTGCAGGAATGCTAGGAGGAATTGGATTCACGATGTCTATTTTTATAACCTTACTTGCTTTTAATGAACCTGAAGTAATTACTTTTTCTAAAATAGCTATTTTACTTGCCTCTTTTATGGCTGGATTATTAGGTTTCATCTACTTAAAATTTTCACTTTCAAAGAAAAAAGTCAAACATACTTAAAAACAAAAAAGGACTTTCGGTTTAAACTGAAAGTCCTTTTTTTATAAGTCTTATTTTAAAACTATCCCTTAATTTGTTTTAAAGAAGTTTTAATTCCTTTTATTAACGATGAACTAAAGCCATTGTGTTCCATTTCGTTCAAACCAACGATTGTACAGCCTTGTGGTGTAGTCACTCTATCGATTAACTGTTCTGGATGAACTTTTTCTTCTAGTAACATTTTTGCAGCTCCTTTTACCGTTTGCGCCGCTATCGCTAATGCTGTTTGAGAATCAAATCCAATTTCGATTCCTGCTTGCATCGAAGCACGAATATATCGTAATGCATACGCTGTACCACAAGCTCCTAAAACAGTTGCTGCATCCATTAGTTTTTCGTCAATAATTGGTGCTGTCCCTAAATCTTCAAATAAAGTTATAACTGGCAACGCTTGTGTTTTATCTTTTTCGCTAAATGAAATACATGTAGCCGATTCTCCAAATTGTGCTGCAATATTGGGCATAATTCGAACCACGTAATGCTCATGATTAGTTTTATCCTTAAGTACATCTATCGCTAAACCGCTTACTGCTGAAGCTATTGTTTTGTTAGAAATTACAGGTAGAATTTCGGCCAAAACCGTATCAACCTGATAAGGTTTTATAGTCAAAATAATAAGATCTGCTTCCTGTATCTTGTGTTTATTATCCGATGAAACCGTAATGTCTAATTCTTGTAAATACAAAATACTAGTAGTATTTCTTCTGGTAATCGTAACTTGATTGTTCTTTGAAAATTTTGCAATTCCTAAGGCTATAGAAACCCCAAGGTTTCCTCCTCCTATTATGTGTACTTTCATTCTAGTTGTAATTTATAGTTTTTTGGTTGTTTTGGTTTAATAGATTAAGGCCTGAAAAGACTCTAAAACATGAAATATAGTGGTTAATTATATTTTAAATCATGCTTTTATTTTTATAATAACTTACCTTTTAATAATATGGATGCAATCGTGAAATAAATAACTAATCCTGTTACATCGACTAATGTAGCTACAAATGGTGCCGATGAAGTTGCTGGATCCAGCTTGAGTTTTTTTAACATAAATGGTATCATTGAGCCCGAAAGTGTTCCCCATAATACTATAAATAATAATGAAATTGAAACAGTCATTGCAACAAAAAACCAATGAGTTCCATATTCATAAAATCCAGATTTTTGCCAAATCATAATCCTTACAAAGCCTACAATTCCTAATATAGAACCTAATAAAAATCCTGATGCAATTTCTTTTTTCATTACATACCACCAGTCTTTTAGTGTTAGCTCTTTTAATGCCATAGCACGGATAATAAGCGTTGCTGCTTGTGACCCCGAGTTACCACCACTAGAAATAATCAACGGAACAAATAATGCTAAAACTACAGCTTTTTCTATTTCTCCCTCAAAAAAACCCATTGCCGAAGCTGTAAACATTTCTCCAATAAACAGAACAACCAACCAGGTAGCTCTTTTTTTAACCATTTCAAAAAGAGTCGTTTCTACATACGGTAACTCAAGCGCCTCTAGACCCCCAAATTTCTGAATGTCCTCTGTATCTCTTTTTTCTATCTCATCTCTTATGACATCGATAACGTCATCAATCGTAATGCGGCCTACCAAGCGTCCCAGTTCATCTACAACAGGAATAGCTTCTAAATCGTATTTTTCCATGATACGCCCAACCTCTACATCGGGAGTTTCGACATCTACGTAATGTAATTTTTTAATATAGACCTCGCTAACAGGAGTTCTTGTAGAAGTAGTTAATAAATCCTTAAGCGACAAACGCCCTTTTAATCTATCTTCATCATCAACTACATAAATAGAATGCACTCTTGAAATATTTTCTGCCTGAATTCGCATTTCTTTCACACAAGTAAGTACATTCCAATTTTCATTGACTTTTACCAACTCTTTATGCATGATTCCTCCTGCAGTATTCTCATCGTAACGTAATAAATCAACAATACCCTTGGCATGTTCTACGTCCTGAAGCTCAGATATTACTTCGGCTTTTCTATCTTTCGATAATTCACCAATAATATTGGCAGCATCATTTGTTTCTAATTCGTCAAGCTCCTCGGCAATTTCTTTTGGCGAAAGTCTACTTAATATATTCTCACGCAAATCATCTTCTAACTCTAGAAGAATCTCGGCGGTTTTTTCGCTATCTAATACTTTAAATATGTACGTTGCTTTATCAAAATCCAATTCATCCAGGATTTCGGCAATATCAGCATGGTGAATATCATTCAATAAAACTTCCAATTGCTTGTCGTTTTTACTTTGAATGAGATTTTCTAATTCTTGTATTAGACCTTTGCTGATTTTAAACTCCATCGGCTTCTATTTTCTGAGTTAATGCTATAAATTCTTCCACGTTTAGTTGTTCCGGACGCAAATCAAAGATAGTGTCTTCTCTTAACTTGTCTGATAAATTTAATGTTTTCAAACTGTTACGTAACGTTTTTCTGCGTTGTTGAAAAGCTGTTTTTACTACTGTAAAGAATAACTTTTCGCCACAAGGCAAACTGTAATCTTCTTTTCGGGTCATTTTCATAACACCCGATTTTACTTTGGGAGGTGGAATAAATACATTTTCATCTACTGTAAACAAGTACTCAGTATCATAAAAAGCCTGAGCTAAAACCGAAAGTATTCCATAAGCTTTTGACCCTTTCTTTTCACAAATACGTTGCGCTACCTCTTTTTGAAACATACCCGAAAACTCAGGAATCTGATCACGATATTCTAATGTTTTAAAAACAATTTGAGTAGAAATATTGTATGGAAAATTACCAATTATAGCAAATTGTTTCTTTTCGAAAACTTCATTTATATCATACTTCAAAAAATCTTTTGAAATAATTTTATCTTTTAATTTTGGATAATTCTCATCTAGATAAGTTACCGATTCAGTATCTATTTCGATAACATAGGTATTGATTGGCTTTTCTAACAAATATTTTGTTAGCACACCCATTCCTGGTCCAATTTCCAGTACCTCTTCATATCCTTTTAAACTTAACGTATCTGCGATTGCCTTAGCGATGCTTTCATCTTTCAGGAAATGCTGTCCGAGATGTTTTTTGGCTTTTACTTTTTCCATTTGTTTTAGATTATCAGATTGTTAGATTATTGAGTTTTTCGAAATAGCAATCCACTCAAATATCAAATAATCTATTTTTTATTAATTTCCCGAAGTTGCTGAATATCTAGTAAATCCTTAGCTCTATTGGCTTTAATTTTACTTGTAATCAAATCTTCTAAAGATAAAACATTCCATCTTAAAAATGTTTTATCATTTACAGTTACTTCCTCACTGTCATTATAAGCTTCATCAAAAGTTTTATTTACCGAAAATTTGGTAATTAATTCTAGATCTAAATCAATTGGAGAAAATTTTACTGATATATTTTGCTCTTGATTTTTTACATTTTCAGGAAAATCAG